>JBLIES010000087.1:0-14357 GCA_047633135.1 Roseivirga sp. | reverse complement strand
GTTTAACAAGTGGCATAGAGGCAGTATCAAAAAACACTTTCTGAAATAGTAACTGTTCTGCTTAAGCGCTTGATGCACATCGGGTTTTGAAGCGAGATAAAATACCGAATATGATTTACGGGAGGACATAGCGAGTTAAATGAGCGTAGATACTTGGATTAGGGCGGGTAATAAAATCAGAACGGGTGGAAAAAGTCATAAGTAGTATTTGATTATGCTCATGGCTTCTATCCTCGCGTAATGCTTGCGGAATTGTCTGTGAAAAAATTTATTGTACCTCAGACAGATGGAGATGACTTAGGATCTATTCCACATAAAATACATATTCCCGTTGAAACTAATGAGGACAGCTACTTCTTCCTCGAGGGGAAAAAATTTAGTCTTTTAGAAGGGGATGCCCATGAGGTTAATAATAGTCTAAAGCATTCAGTTGTGAATAATGGAGAAACGGATCGCATCCATTTGATATTTGAATACTTAGATTTTGATATTCAGACCACAGTGATCAAAAATCAAATGAACATCAGTGGAGGACTGAGGGATGCTTAATCTGATTTGACAAAATGTTAATTATGTAATGCACAAAGGTGGTGATAGCATTTATAGGATTAGCCTCCGTTCAAGATTTCAGTAAAAAAGCTGAGATTTACACTGAAGAGATGAAGTAAAGAATGAAGTTGATATACCGGGTGAACTCTGCTAGAGATAAGGGTTTAACGTAATGCGATCATCATAGGTCTGAATCTACAGTTGCTTACTCAACATTTTGGCGTATTGACCATTCCTTATAATTAGGTCGTCATGTGACCCTTGCTCTATCACCTTCCCTTTTGACATCACCACAATTTGATCTGCCATTTTTAAGTTATAGAGTCGGTGGGTTACCAATAGTATGATCTTATTAGGGGCCATTTCTTTTAGTTTTTCAAAGATTTTGTGCTCCGCTATAGGGTCGATGGCACTGGTAGGTTCATCGACTATCAAAACCTCTGCTTCTTTATAAAGCATCCGTGCCAGTGCTATTTTCTGCCACTGACCTACACTGAGTTCAGTACTTTCGCTAAACATTCTACCTAGCCGTTGCTGATAACCATTCGGTAATTCATTTATAAATAAGTCTGCACCTGTCATCTGAGCGTATTCCGCGGCTAGTGTCTCTCGTTCCTTGTTATCTAAATCACTGAATCGGATGTTTTCTCCAATAGTGAGAAAGTACTTAGCAAAATCCTGAAATGTAATGCTCATTTTTGCACGTAAGTCCGATAATTTTATGGCTTTATAATTAGTGCCATCTAATGACAAGGAACCTTCTAAAGGGTCGTAAAGTCGAGCAATAAGCTTTACTAAGGTGCTTTTACCAGAACCATTGTCACCCACTAATGCCGTGATTTGGCCCATTGGGATATTCAGAGAAATGTCTTCAACTGCGAATGATTCTGTCTTAGGGTATTTAAATGATACCTGCGATAAGGTTATACCAGATGTTATTGGCCCATTCAATGCAAGGCGATCTGCTTGGTCTTTCATTGTAGGTTTAAGCTTAATAAACCGGAGAAAATGCGATAAAAATAAACGGTGTTCGGCCAGTTTAACCATCGCCTGCAGTGAGGCCGAAAGATTAGCTTTTCCCTTTTGAAATGCCTGAAAGAAAATCACCAATTCACCTATGCTAATCAAACCGTTGATCGTGCGATAAACGACAAAAATATAACTCCAAATTTCAGCAACAATCTCTACCGCTTGGGCACCAACATTCATCTTCACCCTAAGTCCATTCAACCCTTTCTTTTCTCCAAAAAGGGTGCTTTTTAGTGCCTGAAACCTTTTAGACAGTGATAAGCCAGCATCAAATATTCTGACTTCCTTTGCATACGCAGCATCTGTCACCATCATGTTCAAATAAACCGCTTCTCTTTCCATGCTAGTTCGTTTTTTCTCCCAATGAAATAGTTTTTCAGCCATTAGGTACTTTATAATGGCTGATGGAAATACGGACACGAAAAGCAGCAAGGCCACGAATTCATGCAAATAGAAGACAAACCCTCCCAAAAAGAGTAATGAGAAAGCGTTTTGGAGAAAATCCATTAAGCCAGCTACGAGCTGAGAAGGTCTGTGCAAGCCATGCCGCTGAGCCAGAAAATAAGAGTTGTGAAAATCAGGGTCATCATATAGTTTCATGTCGACTTCCAGTGATTTTTTTTGTATCAGACCCGCCATATAATCGGCTACTTTTTGTTGCTGAAGTTCACTTATGTATTGTGCGATGTTCGAGGTGGCCGCGTTCAAAAGAAGTACCCCCCCCATGCAGATCAAATACATAACGATTTGATCTGTTTTAGACATATCGAACGATTCTCCTTCAGTCAGTTCATCAATGACCATCTTCATTAAGATTAACTGAATCAAAGGTAAGATGGCAGCGAAAAAAATAGTGATGAATCTTGCTATTGTATATTGCTTAGAACAACTCCAAACAATCTTCAAGACGTATCCGTATTGATTCAAAACATATCTAATCTTTGTGATCACGTGGTATTATTTGATTTTTTGCGGCAACATAAGGGGGAGATAAACGGTTTTGGGCAACTGACTAAACGGAAACAGCTTGGCGGTCACTATCGGTATTATTTGCCTTTCGATTCAACAGTTTTGAATAACTATATTTTACTGGCACGTAGATAGACACAAAGAATATTGACATTACAATATTGACTATGACAGGATCGAACTGGCCAGGTATTATATAAGTGAGGAGGAAAATATTAAGCAGTATTTGTAGTAGGGCAAAGAGTACTGAAACCAATACATGTGGCAGACCGCCTTCATTGGCCAACAGTTGATATAAATGTAATCGATGTCCTTGAAGGATATTCTGACCCATGATAAGACGTTGAAAAATCGTAAGTACAGCGTCAACGCCATAAACACCCACCAACCAGATATAAAGATAGTTTTGTTCTTGCCAAGAGAGCCAAAATAAGAGATAGATGCCTAGAAATGCTAAAGAAACACTACCTACATCACCGGCAAAACACCTTGCCTTAGTCCGAACATTAAGGAAGGAGAAAATAATGATCGCTATAATCGGAACTATTATCAGTTCTTCTGGCACCAACATTTCTCCGGTTTGATTCAGGTATAAATAGGTACCAAACAGCACTAAACTATAGAGGGCTGTAATTCCATTTATGCCATCCATGAAATTATAAAAATTAATCAAGGACATGATAAAAATTAAGATTACGGGCCACTGCCACCATATTAAGTTCCCTTCTGTAATTTGATAGATGAGTAAAAGAATAGATAAAATTTGAATACCTAGCCTCCAGCGTTTGGATACTTCTTTTATATCGTCCAAAAAACTAATAGTAGAGACAGCGAAAAAACCAATTAAGAAATAGGGCTGGTTGAATTCTTGTTGAAAAGCTAAAATAACCATGGCCAACACAAACAAAATACCGCCACCCCTTACTGTTGGCAATACATGACTACTCCGCTCATTGGGCTTGTCTTCAATTCGGTATTTTTCGGCTAATCTGAGGTACAGCAGTATGCCCAAAAAAAGAAGGATTGTGTCAATGAGATAAAATAAACCTGAATTGATCATTTCAAAAAATGGGTGTTTGGCAAATCTTTAAAAAAGTTTATCACTAAATGAGGTTCCCAATGTAACTGTATTTTTGCTTTATCATCTGAAAAAGTTAATGACTTTGTCATTTTACATAGATTTTGTTTGCTGAAAGGCAAATTTAATTGAGTAATTAACTTCGCTATGTCTCCAACGGTTGCTAGTATTTTCGCGAAACCGAAAGGAAGGATGTAAGGTGGTCTTGTTAGTAATTTTTGAGAAAAAACCAACGCGAGTTCTGCAAAACTTGGGTGATGTTGATCCGTGAGGTTATAAATCCCTCCTTTTAAGGTGACTACAGGGATGATATTGGCCACATCTGTAGCACAAACCATTGATCTTCTAGCTTCCCCTTTTCCAATTTGAAAATAGTAGCCTGCTCGTTGAGCTTTGAGCATTTTGGCTAGGTTACCAGGTGGTTTTGGTCCTGCAACCAACGGGAGTCTTAAAATAGCAATTGTGACGTTATGTTTCTTGCCCCATTCAAGAACAGCCTCTTCTGCCTTTACTTTACTAAGTCCATAGGGATCTGTGGCATTTAGTGGAGTTTCTTCGTCCAAGAGAATGCCAGTCTCAGCTCCGTAAACAGCTACGGTACTTATCAGCACAAATGATTTTGGGAGAACGGTAGATTTTTCAATTCCTGCCAGAAGATTTAGTGTACCCTGGTAGTTGACGTTAAAGAAGTCCTCTCTTTCTGATTTATTTCTGGGTGTGATATGAGCCTTTCCAGCATTATGCACAACGGTCTGATAATTATGAGCAAACGATGGTACCTCATTGGCCAAATTGCAAATGATGCTATTTCCTTCGGATCGACCCAAGGTGTGAATAGTAGCTTTAACGGAGAGACAACGGGTTAACTCGCTTCCCAAAAAGCCAGTACCGCCTGTAATTAGATAAAGCGTCTTCATTTTAATGAGGATATTACATTTAAATCATACAAACCAAAGCTCAAAGTACATTTATGGTCATCGTGATTTGTTTGAGTAAACATTACAGCGTTCATCCTTAAAAATGAATGAGAATTAATTGAAGCCATAGGCCGATCGTTAAGTTAAATTTTTGAGGGCTTTCAGGTATTTTTGAGCTAAAAGAGATCTGTTAAAAGTTGTTTCTCCAAGACGTGTGGCATTAGTGGCAAGCTTTGTTTGTAATGTTGTGTCAGTCGCTAGTGATTTTATCGCTTTTGCAAAGTCAAGTGGTTGGTCTGGTAATACATTGATGCCGCAATGTTCATGATCAACTAGTTCTTTGATCCAACCTCTGGTTGATTGAATAATGGGAATACCTGATGCGAAGGAGTCAAACATTTTATTTGGAGAGCTTGTATGCAGAACGGGATAATCTTTGAAGGTGACAAAACTAGCTTTGGCAATGGAAAACCACTTAGCAACTTCGGTTTTTGGTATAAGACCGATAAAGTGAATGTTTGGGTTGCCAGTCTCTTTGGCCTGCTTTGTTAATGCTTCGCGTTCAGCACCTTCTCCAACAAACACAAGACTTATGGCATGACCTTTCAAAGCTTGCATGGCGTTTACTATTTGACGGCAATCATCCATCAAACCCAACGAACCAGCGTAGAGAAAAATAGCATTATTCCCTATTTCCGAAGGCATTTTTTCAGGCTGAGTGGGTAACATTTTAAAAACTTCAGGATCAGAGGCATTTGGAATAACGAGTGTCTTGCACTTAGGGAATCGAGTATTAATTGATGCCTCCATACCTGAGCTACAGGCAATAATTAGGTTTGCTTTTTTATAACACAATGCTTCAAACGAAAGCGCCAGCCGCTTCTGCCAACCAGATTTGATCAGCCCAAGTTCTATTCCACCAGTTGGCCATAAATCTCTGACTTCAAATACTGTTGGCTTTCTTCTGAATGTTTTTGCCAGAATCAACGGCAAACCAATAGTTATTGGCCCTGATGAGGCGATAAGAATGTCATAACGCAGAGACATTGCATAATGGCACGACATTAGGGCAAAGCCAATCGCACGGAATGCACGTTGCGGGATAGTCCTACGGTTGGAATCGCCCGAGTTTACCACAATGAGCTTAATACCATCGACTTCTTGATGTGAAATGAATCCCTTTGCCTTGATATCTGACTTATCATAAGGAGAGGTGACTACTGTTACCTGATGCCCAGCTGCTACCCAGCGCCTGGTGAGTTCATAGACACGCGTACTCCAGCCGCCTTTTGGGGTGCCGAAGTATTGATAAAAGAAAAGGATTTTCATTTTTTAGCCATACGTTGATTGATCACCTTCAATGGTTTTTCAACTACAAAGAAAGACAAGGACATCAGGGCAAGAAACAGTGGTATAAATATCATTGCTTGAAAATGTATTTCAATTCGAAGGATTTGAATGGGGTTAATTTCGCGCTGAAGATTTTACAAAAGAATATATATACTGGGTAATGAAGCAGGTACAATGAATAACACATGCCACTTCTCTTCCGGGCCAGCCTAGCTTAAAAACACAACAGCAATCTCGCTGGCTGAGCGCGACAGAGTCTTTTTGCTTCTCTTTTTTTCATAACACTACTTTTTGTGTAACGCTATTTCAGGACTAGACAGGCCGGACGGTCCGTCAATTATCGCTATTATAAATAGGGGGGCATCCAAGAAAGCTGTACGAAAATGCATGAGTAATAGGGGCATGATGCGCAAGAAATGTAATGCATCAATTTTCAAGTATGTATTTCTGGTTAGAAGCTCGTGAGAGCCTATTTAAGGTGAAGTTTGACCATGAAAAATACTTGCTAATTGATTAGGCTCTAATATTGAGGTCAGTCAAGCTTCGAGATAAAGTCCTTTAGCTTTGACTGGTAGGTATGAAAATCTTTTGAGAATTCAATTGATATGACAATGTCCTCTTTAAAGTATTTTTTAAATTCCTCTCTAATTAACTTCTCGCCAGATTGAGTAAACGACTCTTTGATCAACACTTGGAGATTCCCTTTTTCTTCTTGAATACACTGATAATTAAATTTTTGACCCTTCTCAAAAAAGAGATTTTTGAAAATATAGTATAAGACTAAGCTAGGATACCTCTGCTCCCAACCATAAATATTTTTTCCTACACGGCCTTCTATATCTTCAATAATAGGGTGTTCAAGACCACAAGGACACCGCTCTGATTCAGGTCTTAATTTCACAAAATCACCTAACCGATACCTGATAATTGGAAAAGATTGGGCAACTAAATTCGTAATGAGAATTTCATTGTCTTCTACTTCAACAATAACATTTTCCATGGTCATATGCATGCTGCCTTCAGTACACTCAAAGGCCATTATACTGGCTTCAGCCGCTCCATATTCACTGATCATTCGTTGTCCAAAAACCTCTTTTACCGTGTCACTATAATGTGGGTAAATCTTCTCTGAGGTTCCTTTGATCATTTTAAGTTGAGGTACTTCAAGCGCAAGCTTTTGGTCTTTATATACTTTAGCAAGTTCATAAATCATACTGGAATAACCGTGCATGTAGGTAGTCGACTTGAGCCTGTCGAATAACTCCTTCAGTGTGTCAGGGCTATAGTCAAACAGTCGGTAACGGTTTTGCAGGGTATCAAGGACCCTGGTTTTCAATTGTTTTTTTGGGTCTATGTTATAACCCCAAAAATAAATGTTCTTATCCCATGGTGCTACACCATGCCAACTATGACCTCTCATAATGGCGGCCCTATTCGCGGAGTCCCATTCTTCATTACGAAGAAAAGTGAGGACTTGTCCAGAACTGCCAGAGGTCTCACAAAAAAAGTTATGCTTAAATTTCAAATCTGTGTGAACGTCTCTATTGTCAGTCACAAGCTGTTCTTTTGAGATTGGTGGTAGCCGTTTTAAATCTTCAAGGGATTTAATTGCTGGATCGAAGCCATGCAGTCTAAAATAATTGCGGTAGAAAGTAGAGTGCTGATTCGCGAGCTGCAGTAATTTTTTCAGTTCCTGCAATTGATAACTTTTCAATCTTTCAAGTGACCACGATTGAGTTTCTAACAGAAAATGAAAGTGCTTGAGTAAGCCTGGGTTTCTCCGCCTGGCTCCAGCCAGAAAGATGTTTTTCTTCAAGTTCATCTAAGTACAGATAGCCATTTTGGTCTCACTCGTTTCCAATCATATGATTCGGCCGTGGCTCTTCCTTCTGTAGCGAGCTTGGTAAACAACTGCTCCTCTTGCATGCTTACGATGGCATCAGCAAATAATTCAGCATCATTTGGGGGCACTAATATTCCATTTTCGCTAGAGTTTATAATAAATGGAATCCCACCTACATTTGTACTCACAATTGGTAACCCCAAAGCCATTGCTTCGATAACACTGACTGGGGTGTTATCGATATTGGTCGTATTGATAAATATATGATATCCAGCAGCTAAGGCCACCCATTCTTTTTTTGTCAACTTCCCTGTGATCCTTATGCGATCATAAATTCCGAGTTCCCTCGCGAATCTTTCGACCTCCTGTTGAGATCCGTCTTTGTCTGGCCCTACCATACAAAGTTCAGCTAGCTTATAGCCTCTCTTTAAAAGGCTATTCAGTATTTTAATGGCGAGTGTTGGGTTATAAATTTGATGAAAAGAACGCACCCATAACAGCTTTATCATGGGCGTTTGAGGAGCGCTGTGAGCTTGATAAGGATAATCTAATAAATCAATGGCATTAGGAATAAGCAAGTAGTCTGTAGTATGAAGCACCTTTTCCATTTCGGTCTTCAAATAGAGAGAAGGACAAACCACCTTGTAGGCATTTTGTAAGTAACGAGTCATTATCTTAGGTGATTTCTTAGCTCTTAGGGGTAATGCTCCCCCATGCAGAATAGGAATGTACTTTAGACCAAACAAAAAGGCCAACCTGGCTGAAGTCCACGCAAAAAGAAATGCAGAAGTGCTATAAGTATCTATCAAAAGGAAATCGGAATTCCTCCATCTTACTACCATATACCACATGTGTAAAATTCGGAAAAATTGGTTTTTTAGGGGAGATGCCTTTATTATATTAAAATCTTCATTAAGTCTGTTCCCCAATGTTTCCACGCCTGTCGGAGTGATGCCATGGTGTGACAGGTCATTTCCAAGGTAGAGTATTGTCAATTGCCTCATGTATTAATCATTGCGGAGTCTAACAAAAGCGAGGCCATAGAATAAGGGCGTCACAAAAGTGCGCATAGCAGAGTGCATGGATGTAAGAATTGCGATGGAAAAGCAAAATATAATAAGCGCTCTGTTAAAAGAGTTCTTTCTGGTGTGAAAAACATAGAAAGGAAGAAACAAGAACAATAGGCTAATAACGAAGCCAAAAATTCCATGTTCGGCTATTAGTCTCGATAGCTCTACGTGTGCCGCAACTGCTTCTAACCCATAATCGGTTCTCACCATTGCAGATTCTCCAACGCCAACGCCAAAGGCAAAATGGTCTCCCCAAATATCTAAATCCGACAGAAAAATATCCCACCTTCCTGTGGTAAGTAGGTTCAAACTCTTATCCTGATTTCCGGCCAAAGTACTATTGGTTTCTCCTAGGTATCGCAATAGCAATAAGTTGTCAGTGACCCGATTAACGAGGTAAAAAAGTGCTGGTAATAATACTCCAAGGCCGACAATAAAAGCGGGATTGATTCCGCGCTTTTCATAGACCCCATGCCCTCTTTTCACAAAAAGTACGACTAACAAAAGAGCAAAAAGAGGGCTAATTACTCCTCCTCTAGAAAATGACAATAATGCCCAAGTTAAAAATATTCCAGGAATCAATAAATTGATGGTATTCAGTTTGGTTAGCTGAATACGCATGAGCCAAAGCCAAATACCAATACCTGCGGCTAATCCCAAGATTGTGGATACTTGGTTTGTTCCAAAGCCCCCTGTTAAATCAAAGTTAGCCCCTAGGTTGAATTCTAACTGCGCAAAGGAGGGAGCTTGAATAATGATGTAAGCAAGTATCAGGAATGATCCCAGTATGAGAAATCGAAATATACCGACAAGATCGTTTTTTGATAAAGACCTGTTCGCAAAATAGATGATCGCTAAACATAGGTTGACCAGGCCTAAGACGTTAAAAGAAATTTTTTGAAAAAGGTCTTCGGATTTCAAAACTGCAATAAAGACGCCAGGCAAGAGTAGGAAGAGAATAACCAAGCCGATAAGGCCATTTGATTTTTTGCGATTAATGAGAATGCCATAGGTTAGTAAAATTAGTCCTAAATATTTAGCGGTTTCCCAAGGTAAAAATGGACTGGCATTCACCATTCGTCCAAAAACTTCAAGCGGGATGAGATAAATGAGCAGATAAGGTAAGATTTTATGCTTTTGCTCCTTAGAGGAGGCAAAAAAGGTCAATATCAAAGTGTAAACCCACAGGACTGTTGGAATAGGGGTGATCAAGGCTGTTAGGCCGAGTAGTAAATGAAGTACTAATAGTTTGAAAAAATTGCCTTCCACAAGCCAAAGCCATAATGAACGGGGATGTATTACTTGACTATGAGACAGTGGCAAATTGTTATTCATTCTTTCGTATATCAATGCGATAGTCCCTTGTCCAAAAAAAGGCATTGCGCGGAATTGTTGAAATAGAGAGCTGGTATCTATTAGAATACATGCTTCTCCAGTTTTTTTGATAAGGCTTCAAAGGTAAATAATTCAGAAAATACCCGTACTGACTGTGCCTTATTTCTCAGGTTAGAATCAAAGTTGATTTCACTCAAAAACGCAGAAAATGTGCCCGCAGAGACATCCCAGACAAATCCGTTTTTTTCATTTATATATTGAGGAATACTCGATACGTTGGAGACTACGGGTATGCAGCCAAAGTTAGCCGCTTCTGCGATTACTTTCGGGAAACCTTCAGATGCCGTAGTCGGCAAAAGTAGCAAATGAGATAATCTGTAAATTTCAAATACGGTTGACTGATCAGAAAAGCCATGGAAAATGCAATTCACCGAACTATTTGCGGTTTGTGATTTATATTTCTTTGACTGATCTCCATCCCCTACAAAGTGTACTTCTGTCACTCCTTTCTTACTCAATTGAGATAGATTTTCGATAATTCTATCCACTCCTTTAGCACTTTCTAATCTTCCAACAAAACAGGCGATGAGTGCTTGATTATAGTTTTTTTTGGCCAAACATGCCTCCCCTGACTTTAAATCATTTTCAGTAAGACTCGGGTTTTCGAAAGTATGAACGTGTTTCTTTTGCCCATTCCAACGACCATTTATTGTAACTGGGCGATTTTGATATCTTTCCAAAAATCTTTTTTGGAAACCATAGGAGAGCGGTTTCTTTTTTTGCGCCCAGTTTCCTGCATATTTGAACCATCCTTTTTTTGTGCTGCACCAAGTAAGTGCGGGAATCAAGTAGGTTCCCATGGCCGTTGGTGACCTAAACTGAAAGATATCAGCCCTTTTCAGCTGTTTAAAAACTGTTCGTACTACTGTAGGTGACAGGGTTAAAATTTTAAGTTTGTCTTGAAGACTGGGCCCACCAAATATTGGTATACCCACAAACTCCACATGATTAGATCTATATCGGCTGGCACTGCGGGGAGCGGGTGTTTTCTTATCCAAACAGGCTATGTGAATGACTTTGCCATAAGTATCAGCCAAATAGTCGACCTCTCTTACTGTTGGTCCCCAGCCGCAAACCTCTCCAGCGGCATTGATGTAATGTTCAGTATGGGAGATTATTAAAATGGTCATTTAATCATCATGTTAACAAGCCTTTCCCAATTGTGTCGCTTCGCCCAAGCTTTTGCTCCTCTTTCATAATCCGTCATATTTGCAAGAAGAGTATTTATAGCACTTAGTACTTGGCCTGTGTTGTCCCCATCAACTAATATTCCATTTTCTTCTGAAATAGCATCCTCAATACCACATCCCAAAGCACCAATAGCGGGTAAACCAAAAGCATTGGCTTCCAATATCGCTATACCAAACCCTTCCATATCACCATCTGATTGATTTTCGGAGAGCATTATAAAAAGATCGGCAGCCCTATAGGTTTGATACAATTCTGCTCTGGTCGCTAAGCGACCATGAAATGTAATGGCATGCGATACACCAAGGTCAGCAGCCAAGGTTGATAAACGGGCTTTATTAGTAGGAAGCCCTACGATATGATAATGTGCATCTGGGTATTCTTCCAAAATAGTAGGTAATGCTTGAATTACGCGATGCTGGCCCTTTCGAAGGGTGACATTACCCACAGTGAGCAGGGCAGGGTCACCCTTTAGTTCTAGAGACGGCTCTATTTCGGATGCCTCTGCCTGTAATAAAAAGGCCTGATCTAACCCATTAGGAATCACTTTGACTTTCTGCCTAGCAACTGGGGTGATTAGTTTGTTTGTAAAAGAAGAGACAGGGTACAAGTAATCTAGTTGGCGGTAAGACCATGTAGTCACCCATGATTTAAACGATTTCTTACTATTGACTTCATTCCCATGAATAAAACCGTGGACAACAGATCCAGTGCCTTGTTTTAGGAAGGCACCTATCCACAAAGGCAGAAGGCCAGAGACAATAATCAGGTCGTAGGGAGTTTTTTGGACTAAGCGCCAAGCCTGAAACCCTCGTCTTATTGAAGCTAAGAGCAGCTTCCTATTGGTAAACGGGTGTATCTGAACATTGCTGGGAATAGTTTTACCAAAATTATTAATCTCTTCTCTGGTTACATAGTCTTGATTGCAAAGCACATCCACTCTATAGTGTGTACTTAGGGTGAGCACCAAACTAGCGGCATGCTGACCAATGCCGCCAGGACCTGGTGGAAATTCAGATGTGATAATAAGTGCAGTTTTCATTTTTGGCACTTCAAATTATATCGAATAAATCAAAAGATATACTTAAAAGGCTTCAAAATATATTTTAATAAATATGGAGTTTAACAACCAATTTCGGAGTGCTCCTTTTTTTTTGAGCACGATGGTATCGTCCATGATATGAGGTAATTAAAAAGGTGACACCTGCCTTGATGAGTGATGGCATCAACGTTACTTTAAGAGGTGTGATTCTTTAGATGGAAAGCCAAATAGTTGTTTGACTAGTTGCGTTTCACAGAAAACGCTTCGGGTGTTTTCTTTACTAATTTCTTTGTCGCAAGTCTCCACGACCTAAAAATCTGAATAATAAGGATGGGCAACAAAAAGGAGCTGAGTAAAGCTCCTAAGAGTAAAAAAAGCTTATTCCTTTTAAAGGAATAAGGAATAATACTTGGAGGAATATTTTTTAATAATGACAATATAGTGGCCTTTGCGCCAAAGTACTTTCTATAAAAATACAATACACTGGGAATAGGCCTAGGTGACCAAAATGACTTGGGTCGAAAAGCATCCCAACTGCCCATTTGTCGAAGTCCTCCTGTGGGTGCTTTTACATCCTCACAAGAGGCATAAGGGGTGGAAACGGATAGAAATCCAGCAAGGTAAGATCTTAAGCCAAACTCACCATCTCCCATGCGCTGGCCTTCGAAGGCCCTATCAAAAAGCCCTGTTGCTTCAAAAACGCTTCGGTACAGACAGGCATTTCCTGTTGCAAATTGTTCAGCGTACTTAAAAAAACTTCGATTTGAAGGAATTCTGGTGCCGCTAGCGTAGAAGACTCCGCAGGAGATATCTGATTTCCAAAAATCAAGACATTTTAGGTGCTCCTCAAGCCAGTGAGGATTGATGCGCACGTCATCTTCTGAAAAGGCTACGATTTCACCCTTCGCTCGTCTTATTCCTTCATTTCTAGCCAACCACAGTGCCTTTTCTTCTTGGCGGATTAATCTTATGGTTAAATTAAACTGATCGTAAAATTTGGAGTCATAGGGTTCTGACTGGTCGATTACCAATACTTCGAAATACTGATAAGTTTGCTGTTCCAAGTCTTCAAGAACATCTTTAAGGTAGTTATATCGATTGAGTGTGGGAATAATCACTGAAACCAAGGGCTTTTCTGAGATTAATACGCTTTCAAAAGCCCGATACTTCTCCTCATTAAAAAGGGACAGGTGATTTTGACGCTTTACCCTAAGTGTTCTGAAAAAAGCATCAACCTCGCGCAGAGGGTTCTTGAAGGAGAGAAGGCGTATTAACAGTACATACCAAACCCACAGTCGATGAAAGTTTTTTCGTAAGAAGCGGTACTCATCTTGCAATGGTAGTACACAGGTTTCCCATATGTTGAGGCCCATGTTAACAGACCGTTCCTTTGAAATATAACCTCCATGAAAAGCTCTGTAGGCCAGGTCTCGTCCCCTTGCTTCTTCTGAGAGGTATTCAGAATCTTCAGTCATTTCAACCCCAGCATTCATAATTCTTTCCTGTTTCGGGAAATACTCATAGGCCTTGACTGGCGGCAGGTTAAAGTACCAGGTTGGCTGCAAGTATTTTAAGAACTTAAAGATCATCTGGGCTTTGGCTATTATTGGGTATAGAATTGAACAAATGAGGATATTTGTGTGCTAATATCAAAGTCTTCTCTTACCCGTTGCTGCGCATTTGCAGAAAGTGCTGTAAGTTGATGTGCTGGCATGTTGACAACCTCAATTATTTGGTTAGCCAATGCTGTGGCATTAGATTTTGGCACTACCCAGCCCGTTTTTTGATGTAATACATTTTCGGCCAAGCCTTCTGCGTTGCTCACAATACAGAGCATTCCTGCAGCCTGCGCTTCTAATACCGCATTGCCAAAACCCTCCTGAATTGACGGTTGTAAGAAAATATCATATTCTTTCATCAACACAGG
>JBLIES010000086.1:0-14467 GCA_047633135.1 Roseivirga sp. | reverse complement strand
TTGGAGTCGCAAGGTCTGATTCTTTTAAGTGAATCATTTCATCAACCTTCTCGTCTCATGTTCAATATTAATCAGCGGGAGATGTATGAGTTTCAGATTGCCAACGCAAGTTTTGACCCTCTGATCAAGGCGGTTTTAAGGTTTTATGGAGGCGAGGTCTACAATAGTCCAATTGTTATTCAAGAAAATAATATTGCCGCAGCTTTAGGGACAACGATTGAAGCATTGAAAAAGACACTTGTTCACTTAAAGGAGCAGAATCTACTAGAGTATTCACAACAAAAGGACCAACCTCAACTTACTTTTTTAAAGCCTAAGGCATCAGTTGACCAATTGAATATTGATAGCCACCAAATTGAAAGCAGACGTAAGCTGCTGTACTCTAAAATGGAAACTGTAATTTCATACCTTCACAATGAAGACCGGTGTCGGACGCAGCAACTACTTGAGTACTTCGATGAAGTCAGCTATGATCGATGTGGTGTTTGCGATAACTGTGTTGAGAATAAAAAGAAAGAGGCCGAAGCAGTCCTTAGGAAGAAATACCATCAGCAAATCATGAATGTCATTAAGGATAGTCATGACTATGACCTAGAAAAATTGATCGTTGTTTTGGCACCTGAAAATGTAAAAGTGTTTACTGCCATGGCATCAGAATTGATAGACCACGGGCTGCTGTATTTTGATGAATTCGGTAAAATAAAACGTTCAAACAAGAACAATTAGTCAATAGGCGAGTAACCCTTTAAAGCGAAGTATGAGTTTTTTTGATGATGTATTTAAAAAGTTATTTCCCCAAAAGCGAGTAATGACCAATGAGTTGATCCATGAGACCTTGGAGCGCTCAGAGAAGGAACTAGAGAGTTTTAATGCCTGGATGAAAACAGAGGAGCCAAACCATCTGCTCGCGGAGGTTTATAATTCATATCAACTGAAGAAAAAGGGAATCACAGCGCAGCTTGACGTTCATTTGCTCGAGACACCTTACTCCAATGGTTTTGCGATCAGTTTTAATCAAGAAAAAACAAAGGAGGAATTTAGGAATCTATTCGATTTGTTTAAAGAGAGAATTCTTGAATTCGAGTATAAACTATCTCAAAAGGACAGAAGAGTCATTGATCGAGATACTTATGAGGAAGTGATCGAGAAATGGTACTTGAAACCACAAGGGGAAACAATAGAGAAAAATAAATTCAACCAATTATATGGCAACATTTTAATAGAATACGTATTGGTTGATCGAAAGCCCAGTTACATAAAATTGATGGCCAATATTTATCAAGACCGTATGTACTCTGAAGCCTTGGCTTTCGATGAGTTGATTGAAAAATTGTTTGACCGAAAGTATTAGTTCGCTATATGTTTACAATATTTGTATGTTATCAATAATTCGGAATATTAGCATAGATAAGAGTATTATTAATAAAAATTTTAAAAAATACTTTTTGCTTTTTGGGTCAGTTAATAACCGGCCCGTAAAAACTTCATAAATCAATAAAATTATTGCTATTGATGTCAGTATTATATCTAGTATTATCATTGATCTAAATTTTAATTTAATTTTGGGCTAAGCCATACATGCAATAAGAGAAATCAGCTACCGCCCATGCAACTCCTACCCATCCTAATGTTCTTCCTGCTGCCCTAGCAACAATTCGTAACACTGCTTTTTTACCCATATCTTTCACCGCTTGAAAGAGTCCGACTCGCATTATGCCCGCTATAGCGCCAATTTCAAAAGCGTCAAATAGGCAATGTTTCATGTCATCGTAAAAGTCACCTTCTTGAGCCTTCGCTTGATTAAAAAACACAGAAGAGTAATTAATTGTTGAAGTGTATTCTGTTTTTGAATCAATTTCCAAAAAGGCTAAGGCGGTCATTATTACATCTGTGCTCTCCAAGGAACCAAACTCTTCTATTAACTCCTTTTGAGTAAATCCAAATGAAGATAAGAATTCTAAACTACCATTGGATAACTCTGATAATTCTTCTTTGGCTTTTATGTCTTCAGTTAGATCAACTTGTGCATTTGCACTGGACCTATCATTGTTATAGAAGCGGTCACCAACAGAGGTGTTCAAAAACTTTTGAATTTTTGGCTGCTCCGTTTTAAGCATAGCCTCGAATTCGTTTAAAGGAGTATTTGTAATCGGTAATACATCTTCGCTACATGATTGAATAATGAGTATGCCTCCAAGTAGGATTAGCTTTAAACTAAAAATGCCAAGAATTCCTCTGAATAGCTTTTTTATAGAGTTGTTCATAATACTAATTTTATAAGTTTTAAAAATATAATAGGTTTACTTTTTTAGATTTGCACTCTAAAAACAGGTGCTGCTGTTTTTTTAGGAGGGTAAATTCATTTCTCATTGTTCGGCTACTTAATCAAGCGTAGTTTCTAACTAAAATATTTATTTGGTTATTTACTAATATATAGAGTATTACACTATGTAATATATAATCAAATACATTTTAATTCTAAAATTATACTAATAATTTATTTTAAAAGAAATGTTATATATCAAATCATTGATCGAGAGGCTTTTGAGGAGGTGATTGAAAAATAGTATTTGAAACTTCAGGGTTTAGAATTGCAAGAAAAAAAAACCAACCAACTTTACGGCAATATTCTGATTGAATACGTTATGATCGTTCGAAAGCCCAGTTACATAAAATTGATGGCCAATATTTATCAAGACCGTATGTACTCTAAAGCCTTGGCTTTCGATGAATTGATTGAAAAACTATTTACTTAAACTTTAGAACGAAAAAAAAATGAAATTTTTAACTCTTTCCTTCAGTATCTTCTTAATGTGCCTTGGTACGGTAACACCAAATGTTGATCAAATATTTAACACTAAATTAAAAATCACAGTATTGGATGAGTTAGGAAATCCAGTCTCTGGTGCTAAAGTCACCCTATTTAAAAATAAGTTTGACTACAACGCAGAGAAGAACCCAGTACGAGAGACTGAAATCTCTAACAATAAGGGTCAAGTTACTTTCAAGAAAATAGATCCGGTTGCTTATTATGTTTTAGCGAAAAAAGGAGACAAGGATAACGCAGGTGCTGGTGAAATTATTACTGAGTTAGAGAAAAACAAACTCAATAAAGCCAATGTAGTGATCAGCGATGGTCTCTAAATTAAGAGAGCAACTCTTATTAGAACTTCTAAATTATCAATCGGACTTTCCTGAAGAGTTAGTATTTCGGGATCGTCTTCTTGACCTACTTCAAAAAGAGGATTGCTTTAGTCGGTCATTGTTAACGGGCCACATCACTGCTTCGGCATGGGTGCTTGATGATAAGCGTTCTTCAATAATCCTTCTCCACCATGCAAAACTAAATCGTTGGTTACAGCCGGGTGGTCATGCCGATGGAGAGGAGGATGTCCGGCAAGTGGCCATCAAAGAAGCTACAGAGGAAACGGGAATCTCCGGGCTTAAATTTCTAAAGAATGAGATCTTTGACTTAGATATTCATACCATTCCTGAAAGAAAGGGAGTGCCAGAGCATGGCCATTACGATATCAGGTTTTTATTCATTGCCCCTAAGGGTGCTGAACCTGTCGTGAACCACGAATCGAATCAAATTGAGTGGGTTACTTTCGAAAACCTAAAGGCCAATGTCAGTGTTGAGACGTCACTATTGAGAATGTTAGACAAGAGCAAGAAATTTGTGTCTGAATAAGTCGTTAGTGTCTATTTAAATAGATGTGGTCTATTATCTTTATTGCAGATGAAGTTAAAAAATAATTATCGATTTCTTTTTGTTCCCCTCGTGTTTTGGGCAGTCTTTTCAGCTGTTAATTCATACTTACCTAGGCATAAATCTGATGAGGAAGTTGTTCACCCTCCTAAGGCTAAATCAGAAATTTTTTCAAGGGAGAATGTTCAGCAAAGGAGTGAGTACATGGCCCAAATTATAGCCGATCCAAGAACGGGAACGGTGCCTATGGACGTACGCAGCACAGAGATGAAGTTTGCTAGAGAACTGGAAAGAAAAGCAAGTTCAGATCGAATAAAGAGGGGCGTTCAAGGACAAAATTTAACTACCGCTTCTGATGAGATTAATTGGGCCCCACTTGGCCCTAGTAATTTTGGTGGAAGAACTAGGGCGGTGGCACTTGATGTAAGAAATGAAAATGTCATCCTAGCTGGAGGTGTTTCTGGGGGCATGTGGCGTTCAGAAAATGGAGGTCGAAGCTGGGTGAAAACCACAGCAAAAAATCAATTGCATAGTGTTACCTGTATAACGCAGGATGTTAGGCCTGGTAAAGAAGATACTTGGTATTATGGGACAGGTGAGTTAATAGGTAACTCTACAAGATCACCAGGTGCTCCTTTTAGGGGAGACGGTATTTTTAAATCTACTGATGGAGGAAGAAGTTGGACGGCCTTACTTTCTACTCAGTCAAATGAGCCAGCCTCGTTCAGTTCTCCTTTTATGTACGTTTGGGATATCGAGACGAACCCTAACAGCGAGGATGACGAGGTAATTGCAGCTATTTTTGGTGGCGTAGTGAAATCGTTAGACGGGGGACAAAGCTGGACCACTACTTTGGGTGATGATAGGTTAAATCTTGCACCTGGTAGTAACCTCAATACGATTGCATCCATTTTCTTTACAGATATTCACAGGACATCGAATGGAATGTTTTATGCAAGCTTAAGTAGTGAAACAAATGATGCAAATCAGCTCTCAACTTTAGGGGGGGTGTATGGTTCAAGCAATGGTTTTAATTGGACAAAAATTATAAACCTTGAAACAAGCGTTGCGAGAAGGACAGAAATAGGGTCTTCCACTGGTAATCCGGACCTGATTTATTTTTTAACAGACAAGGTCAATCAATATGAATTAAGGAGATTCAATGCGCTGTCTCGTCAGGTAACAAACTTATCGAATAGTTTACCAGACGGAGTTGATAATGTGGAGGCCTTAGATTCTCAAAACTCATATAATCTTGTGGTTGGCGTGCATCCAACAAATGACAATGTAGTTTTTGTTGGGGGCACCAACTTATACAGATCAGACGATGCGTTTACATCTAATAGCTTAGTCACGTGGATTGGTGGATATAATCCTGAAGACAATGGGAACTCAATTTATCCAAACCATCACCCTGATCAACATGACTTGATATTTCTTCCTTCTGATCCTAACGTCCTCATTTCGGCAAATGACGGAGGCTTATTTAAAACTCAGAATAGTTTAGCAGATAATGTTACCTACCAGTCTTTAAATAACGGTTATGTTACTACTCAATACTATACCGTTGAAGTGAGTAAGTCACCCAATGATAATTTCGCCATTGGGGGTTTGCAGGACAATGGAAGTATAGTGTCAGGACTTAATGCACTCAATCAAGGGGTAAGAGTCATCGGTGGAGATGGTGGATTTACCGCTTCGACTCGCTTCGGAGTTTACTACTATGGATCATTCCAAAATGGCCAAGTATACAGACTAACTTTTAATTCAAGTTTCCAATTAACTTCTTTCGCCAGAGTCGATCCAATAGGTTCTGGTGGCTTGCCAGCGCAACCCTTACTTTTTATTAATCCATTTATTCTTGATCCAAGCAATGGTAATCGTATGTATTTCGCAGGAGGGGATAAAATTTGGATCAATAGAAACTTGAGTCAAATACCTTCTGGGTCACAAGAAAGAACTTTTGTCAATTGGGAAGCACTTGAAGGGACAAGTATTTCCGAAGGGTCCATATCAGCGTTGGCCATAACGACAACACCAAAAAACATCCTCTATTATGGAACCGCAGCAGGGAAAGTATTTAGAGTTATTAACGCCCACTCTGGTGACTATGAGGTAACAGAAATTACTGGAATTATAGGTGATGAAGCAGGTTATGTGAATTCAATAGCGATTAATCCAGACAATGGGGATGAGCTTGTTGTGGTGCTATCAAATTATGGGGTTAAAAGTGTTTTTCATTCTACAGATGGTGGCATCACCTTCTCTGATAATTCAGGAAACTTAGAGGAGAATCCTGATGGTTCTGGCAACGGTCCTTCTGTCCGATGGGTAAAAGTTGTTCCAAAGACCAACGGAACGATAGAGTATTTTCTTGCCACCAGTATCGGGTTGTTTAGCACATCTAACTTGAATGGAGTCAATACCGTGTGGAGTCAAGAAGGTGCAGAAACGATAGGTAATGTTCCAACTAATATGGTTGACTACAGACGTTTTGATGGGAAAATAGTGGTGGCTACTCATGGCAATGGTCTTTACCAAAGTCAGGTGGCTAATGTGACACCGAATCCGACAGATCAATTTGGCGAAACCCTAGCGGTGAAGAATGCTTTTCCGAACCCATTTAGCGATTTTGTTACAATCAGTTTCGAAATACCTGAAACAGGCATGGTACGCGCTAGAGTGTACAACGATCAAGGTGCTCAAATCAAAACGATTGCCTTGGGATTGGGTTTTCAAGGAGAAAACGAGATTTTTTGGGATGGTACTAATGTTCAAGGTCAAAAAGTAGCATCAGGGGTTTATATTATCAGGCTCGAGTATCAAAACGAAACTAAAACCCAAAGAGTAATCGTAAGCAATAATTAGTATTCACTTTATTTTACTAAAACTGAGGGTTATCTTTAGGGCTCAAAATAACACTATGAAAACTTTTTCAAAAATATTCTTAGTTGTCATGATGACTGCTTCTATCAGTTCATGCGGTAAAAACGAGGAGGAATTGATAACAGAGGGCAGAAACCTGATGGATCAAGAACTTTATGCCGATGCGATAAAGTCCCTGAATGCAGCCCTTGATAGAAACCCGAGTAGCTATACGGCCTTAAATGCCAAAGGTGTTGCGCTGCTCAGGATTGGCGAGCTAGATGAAGCGGTGAGAACATTCGATAAAGCGATCAACCTAGATACCATGAATTATCGTGCATTCTACAATAGGTCTAATACGCTTAGGATGCTTTCTAATGATAATGCTGCGATGCAAGATTTAGACAGAGCCATAGATTTACAGCCGAATATCGCAGATTTATATATTAATAGAGGAGCGATATTATTCAAGTATGGAGAATTTGATCGCTCTCTTTTTGATTTCCAATTTGCACTCCAAATTGAGCCAGATAACCCTTTGATATATTTGAATAAAGGAAAAGCAGAACTTAGAATTAATAATCCTGAGGATGCCATCTTTAATTTAAAGAAGGCCATACAGCTGAATAGTGAATTAGGGGAGGCTTATTATTGGTTAGGCTTGGCTGAACTTGCTCAAAATAATACAACTGAAGGCTGCCAGTATTTAGCAAGCGCAGAAGCGCTTCAGTTTGAAGGCGCCACAGCAGTTATTGCTCAAAACTGCATGCAATAATGGCCCGAATTGGGGTAGATTTAATTGAGGCAAAAAGCATCCTCGATCAAGGTGGATTGGTGGCTATTCCAACTGAAACAGTGTATGGGTTGGCAGCCAATGCTACAGATGAAGAGGCTGTCGCAAAGATTTTTAGGACGAAGAACCGTCCCACATTCGACCCTTTAATTGTCCATATCCATAGTGTTGATCAATTAGAAAAATTTGCTGAACAGCCCTCAAACTTAGCTTTAAAGTTAATGACAGCCTTTTGGCCTGGTCCCCTTACTGTTTTACTAAAACGTAAATCTTTAATTCCTAATCTTGTCACTTCTGGATTAGCTACCGTAGCGGTTAGAATGCCAGCGCATCAAATGGCAAGACAGCTTTTAAGTGAATTGGATTATCCACTAGCAGCGCCAAGCGCCAACCCTTTTGGTTATATAAGTCCTACTTCTGCTCAGCACGTTCAAGATCAACTGGGTGATAAAATAGACTATATTTTAGACGGAGGCGAGAGTCAAGTAGGAGTAGAATCCACAATCATAAGCTTCGAAAACACTCAGCCTACAATTCTTAGATTAGGCGGTATTTCAGTAGAGATGATCGAAAGTATAATTGGTAAGGTTGAGGTAAATGCCCAATCAAGTTCTCAGCCTTTGGCACCGGGCATGCTGAAAAGTCATTATGCACCGACAAAAAAAATGATGTCAATTGAAGATTTTGACAAGGCGGATATACCAGAGACCAATGGGTTTGCTTATTTGGGCTATGCTCAATACGATAGTAGATTCAACAGGGATTATCAAGTGCTATTATCCGAAGAGGAGAACTTGAACGATGCTGCGAAAAATTTATTTACAAGCTTGCGAGCATTAGATCAAAATCCTCATATTCACACCATAGTTGTGAGCTATGTTCCAGAAGTAGGCTTGGGCAGAGCCATCAACGATAGATTAAGGCGAGCTACAGCTCATTAAATCAAATTTTTTTTTATGAAAAATATTACCGACTTCAATTTTGAAGGGAAAAAAGCATTAATCAGAGTAGACTTCAATGTTCCGCTCAATGATAGTTTTGAGATCACAGATGATACCCGGATCAAGGCAGCAGTTCCAACCATTAACTATATTATTAAGCATGGAGGCTCGGTGGTTTTAATGTCACACTTGGGTAGACCCAAAGGTGGTCCTGACACAAAAAACTCATTGAAACACCTGGTTCCACACTTAAGTAAAGTGTTTAATCAGGACGTCCTCTTTGGTGCTGACTGTATAGGGGCGGAGACAAAAAATCAAAGTGCCAATCTAAAAGCTGGGCAAATTCTTTTACTTGAAAACCTCAGGTTTTATGCTGAAGAGACAGCAGGAGACGTAGCTTTTGCTAAGTCTTTAGCTGATCATGGAGATATTTACATTAACGATGCATTCGGGACAGCACACAGGGCGCATGCATCTACTTCTATTATAGCTCAGTTCTTTGATCAAAAGGGATGTGGCTACGTGATGCAAGCTGAATTAGACAATGCTCAAAAGGTATTGGACAAATCAGAAAAGCCTTATACGGCCATAATGGGTGGTGCTAAGATTTCTGATAAAATCATGATCATCGAGCGACTTTTAGACAAGGTTGATCATCTCATTATCGGAGGTGGTATGTCTTATACCTTTTTTAAGGCAATGGGAGGGAATATTGGAAACTCTCTGGTGGAAGAGGATAAATTAACCTTGGCTGGTGAGTTGATTAAGAAAGCAAAAGCATTGGGGGTAAACCTTATGTTGCCCATTGACTCAGTTGTTGCAGACGCTTTTAGTAATGATGCCAATACAGCAATCAGTATGAATAATGCGATTGCTGATGGTTGGATGGGCTTAGATATAGGGCCGCAGGCAGCTGAGGTGTTTGCAAATACAATTAGAGAATCTAAAACCATTCTATGGAATGGCCCTATGGGTGTTTTCGAGATGTCGAATTTTGCGAATGGGACTAAAGTAGTGGCCGAAGCTATAGTGAGTGCTACCAAGGCGGGTGCATTTTCATTAATTGGTGGTGGTGATTCAGCCGCAGCAGTCAATTCAATGGGGCATGGAGATGATGTATCGTATGTTTCAACTGGCGGTGGTGCACTTTTAGAGTATATGGAAGGAAGAGAGTTACCGGGAGTTGTTGCGCTTGGCTAGTGAGCGATTTATCAAAAAAAAAGGCCAATTCAGAGAATCTGTATTGGCCTTTTTTTTGGAAAGTAAGTGATTTACTGTTTCACTAAATTGAAAACATAGGTGCCGTTAGTACTATTCGTCCCCGCAGCTACTCCACCATTTGCAACAAAGTTGACTGACAGGGTGAACGTGCCCGCAGTAGCATCAAGAGAACTGATGTTGTATACATTGGAGGTCACGTTATCAATCAGGATTTGATTAATGTTAGTGTCATTGAATGACCAAGTTCCTGAAGCCGCAAATACGGGGTCACCATTAGTTGTCGTATAGGTTTTACTTGTTGCTGTACCTCTTAGTGTAAGTCTGAAATTATCGAATCCTTCGGCTGGAGAGCCTTCAAATGTGATAGAACTTGCTGCGTAAGTTACTCCAGCCGCTGATGATCCGGTTAAATCTACTACTCGTTGTTCTTCAGGAGTTAAATCAGGTTCACCATCTCCGCCTCCTCCGCATGAAAAGAGAAATAGAGTGATCAGTGAGAATGCAAGGAGGGAATATTTTTTTATACGGCTCATGTTAAAATGTTTTGAAGTCAATATTAATCATTATTTGTTTAAATAATAGTGGCTTTCTGTAAAAGTCATTTATGTTCCACTACGTTGATGATACTATCGCAAAAATCAAATTCATATTTTTGATTTGAACTTATAATAACGAGTTTTTTCCTGAGTATTGTTTGAATATGCTTTAAGTACCATTCTGTAGCTTGCTCATCTAAATTTGAAGTAGGTTCATCTAAAAAGCAAATTTCACTTTCCGAAAAAAAAGCTAATCCTAGTTTAAGCCTTTGTTTCATCCCACTAGAAAAATTCTGAATTAATTTATCCTTGTCTTTTTCTAAATAGACCAACGCTAGGAAATCGCGCTGACTTAGACCTTTTTTGAGCTTTTTAAATTGAAAATGGAAACTCAAAAACTCATTTAAAGTAAATTCTTCAATCAACTCTAAATAAGGGGAAACGATATCTATGTTTCTGTAAATTTCTTCTTCTGCTATAATTGATCCAGCATTAGAATACTGTATAGATCCTGCTGTGGGTAGAAACGCACCTGTAAGTACTTGAAGAAGGGTTGATTTTCCGCTACCGTTGGGCCCTGTGATCGCGTAAGCAAATTGAGAATCAAAAGTGTAATCTAGATTTCTGAAAATCCACTCTTTTGCGTATTTCTTACCTAGCTTATCAACTTTAATGATCATTCTATCTTGCAGTATAGCCTTTCATTACTCCTCGATCAGAACTTCTGAAGAAATTGACAATTTCATCTCTTTCCTTAGATGGAGGCATTTCCAGCTCAAGTAAATCTAAAGCTTTGGAGTTATTAAGCCCCTTAAGGAAGATGTATCTATAAACTTCCTGAATTTCAGCGATTTTGTCATTTGCAAAACCTCTTCTCCGCAGACCGACAGAATTAATCCCAGCATAACTGAGTGGCTCGCGCCCAGCTTTAGTGTAGGGAGGAACATCTTTACGGACTAAAGAACCGCCAGAAACCATTGTATGTGCTCCGATTTTTACAAATTGGTGGACTGCAGCAGCTCCTCCAATAATAGCCCAATCTTCGATAGTGACATGACCTGCGAGCTGCACAGCATTCACAAGAATACAATTGTCACCAATAGAACAATCATGCGCAACGTGGGTATACGCCATGATCAAGCAATCTTTGCCTATTTTAGTTGTATGGGTCGCGTGAGTGCCACGGTTGAGTGTCACACACTCTCGAATCACTGTGTTGTCACCGATTTCGAGAAGAGTATCCTCTCCACCAAATTTCAAATCTTGTGGTATCGCTGAAACAACAGCACCAGGAAATATTTTTACGTTTTTCCCAATTCGAGCACCCTCCATGATGGTGACGTTCGATCCGATCCAAGAACCTTCATCAATGATTACATTTTTACTGATCGTTACGAAAGGCTCGATAACTACATTCCTGGCTATTTTGGCTTCAGGATGGATATAGGCTAATGGTTGATTCATTGATTTCTTACAATTCTAGCAGTCATTGAGGCCTCGCATACTAGTGTATCGCCAACATAGGCAGTACCATTCATTTGTGCAATACCTCTTTTAATAGGAGCGGTCAACTCACATTTGAATTTTATTGTATCACCAGGAACAACCATTTTCCTGAATTTACACTTGTCAATGCCGAGAAAATAGGGAGTGTAATTTTCTGGATCGGCCACTGTGTTTAAAACTAGGATGCCTCCGATTTGGGCCATAGCTTCTACTTGAAGTACGCCAGGCATTACAGGGTTTCCAGGGAAGTGACCAAGAAAGAAGTGCTCATTCATGGTGACATTCTTAATTCCAGCTACAACGGTATCATCCAAGTGAATGATTTTGTCTATCAGTAAGAAAGGGTACCGATGAGGTAGTATTTGCATGATTTGGTTAATGTCCATCACGGGCTCTAACTTAGGATCATAGATCGGTGCAGAGTTTTGTGATGCCAACATTTCCTTTTTCAACTTTTTAGCGAAAGCTACATTTGCGGCATGTCCAGGTCTGGCAGCAAGGATTTGTGCCTTAATTGGCCTTCCTACCAGCGCTAAATCACCTACCACATCTAAAAGTTTATGACGGGCAGGTTCATTTTTATGTCGAAGCTCAACATTATTAAGAATACCTTCTTTTTTAACATGCACTTTCGGCTTGTTAAAGAGACTTGCCAAATAGTCAAGCTCATCGTCCTCCACAACTCTATCGACAATAACAATGGCATTATTCAAATCACCACCTTTGATTAAGTTGTTTTTGTAAAGCATTTCAAGCTCATGTAAAAAGCAGAATGTTCTACTTGAAGAAATTTCCTTTTTAAAATCACTGATATGATTCAAAGAAGCATGCTGACTTCCTAGGACTGGTGAGTTATAATCCACCATGACTGTCACTCTGAAATCATCTAAAGGAAGTGCTGCTATTTCTACATCTCGCGTAGGATCTTTATAACGTATACTTTCTTTTACTTCGAAGAAATTTCTAAGGGCATTCTGTTCTGTTGTGCCAACGGTTTCTATCGCATCGATAAACATTCGTGAGCTACCATCCATTATCGGAGGCTCTGGTCCGTCCAATTGAATAAGAACATTGTCGATCTCTAGACCTACCAAAGCAGCTAAAGTATGCTCTACGGTGTTGATCCGGGCTCCATTATGCTCAATGGTAGTGCCGCGAGAAAGATCTACAACGTAGTCGACATTCGCGTCCACTATAGGCTGGTGGGGAAGGTCTATCCTTTGGAATTTTATTCCATGATGTGGAGGTGCAGGCACGAATGTCATATTCGAGATTACCCCTGTGTGTAAACCTACGCCTGATACCGTTACCGGTTCTTTGATCGTATGCTGTTTATTTTTCATTTTCTACTCAAAAATTCGTCAAATTTAACTCTTTTTTTCTAGCTGAGTTACTCTATTGATCAATTCTGGAAGCCTTCTTAGCGCGATGCTCACCCTTAGGAAATCGCGATGATCCATAACAGGTGTGCCAGTGAAGATTCCTTGTTCTTTTATCGTTTTTGGTACGCCTGATTGAGGACCAATAATTACTTTGTTTGCAATACTTAAATGGCCAGTAATTCCAGCCTGACCGCCAATCATAACGTTTTCACCAATTTTAGCACTTCCTGAGATTCCAGCCTGTGAAGCAATCGCAGTATTCTTACCGATTTCAACGTTATGAGCAATTTGCACCAAATTATCTATTTTGACGCCTTGGTTAATGATTGTGGAGCCCATAGTCGCGCAATCGATTACAGTATTTGCCCCTATGTCTACATAATCGTGAAGAATGACATTACCTGTTTGAGGGATGGCCTTGAAAGTGCCGTCTGGCTGAGGGGCATAGCCAAAACCTTCGCTGCCGATCACCACACCAGAATGAAGTTTGCAATGACTACCAATCTTACAATTGGCATAAACTTTAACTCCAGCATGTATGATTGTTCCTTCGCCTATTTCAACGTTGTCTCCAATAAAGCAATTAGGATAAATTTTAGCTCCATTGCCAATTTTTACGTTTTCACCCAAATATGAAAAAGCGCCCAAGTAGACATTTTCTCCTAGTTCGATAGTTTTGGCTTGAAAAGAAGGTTCCTCTACCCCAGTTTTTTCAACCGTCATCATTTTTTGATACTCTTCCAGTAGTTTAGAAAAGCTCGAATAGGGGTCTTCTACCCTGATTAATGCAGAGGCGATGGGGCTTCTTAATTCAAGGTCAGATTTTACAATAATCGCGGTAGCTTTGGTGCTATACAGGTATTCCGTATATTTTGGATTGGCTAAAAATGCGATACTTCCAGCGGTTGCTTCTTCTATCTTTTCTAACCTGTTCACAAGTTGTGAACCATCGCCATCTACTTTGCCATCAAGAAGTTGGGCAACTTGTGCTACTGATAATTCCATTCATAAAATTTAGGGTTTCACAAAGATATGTCTTTTGGCCAGCATCGATAATATTTACGAACGATTTTGCTCATGGCCTTGATGTTTGGTAAATCTGCGGCTTCGGTGACTCCTCTTACTGTCCCGTTTTTCGAGAGGATGAGGATTTCTTTGTCCGATGCCATATAGGCGCTGTTGCTTAGTTGACCAGAGGAATAGTAATACGCTACATCTTCGGCAGAGAGTTTATATAGCGCTTGGATCTTCGCTTTATCTTCTTTGATTACTTCGCTACTTGGTGCCTCATTAGTGATGAAGATCTTGAAGAGTTGCCGGTCAAGGAGCATTCTGCAAAGCCTAGAAAGAATAGGGTCGTCATGATGAACCCAAATTTTTATAGCCCCCCAAATGTCATAATCATCGAGTTGAAGAAAAGCTTCAAGTTTACTGCTGTCTTCAGCAAACCTTTCAATTCCGATTTCTTCATTAAGGAAAACGCCTAGGGCAGGGGTACTGAAGATTGAAGGATC
>JBLIES010000085.1:0-14485 GCA_047633135.1 Roseivirga sp. | reverse complement strand
GAAAACGATAAGCGAACGAGGAATAGCCGAATTACAGCAATACGATTGGTCGGGAAATATACGTGAGCTACGAAACGTGACCGAACGCCTTGTGATTATGGCGGGTGATGTAATTAGCGAAGATGACGTCAAGAAGTACCTGATTTAATCAGAAACGACCTTCTTTTTTCTCTTTCTTGTACTCTATATCTCCTTTGGTATAAGCAGGACAAGGCTGTTGAGCGCAAGAAGAGATTCCAAGAATAGCTAAGATTAAAAAGGCGGCAATAATTTTTGTTTTTTTCATTCCTTCAATTATGCGGCAATATTATAAAATTTGAAAACTAAAAAAAGTTTATGGGCAAATTCTAAGTCAGAACGATGTAAATAATTTAATATCTCAGGTGATCATCAAGTTACAGCCTCTTTGCTCTGAGTTATCCATCCTTCCTAGGACTTCAAAATTTCCTTTTGGGAGGATTTTGCCCAAATCCTTAGTTTCAATAAAACTACAGGTGTGAAGGTTGGCTAAATCTATGATATTGATCACGCCAGAGCGCAATTCATTATTCACCGTCAACGGATCGTTAATGTCTCTCGTAAAAACCTTCATGGTTTTAGCACATTCGAAGACACCATCTTGTTGAGAGTAAGCCTGAGAAAGCAACTCGGTCATTCCATATTCAGAGTGAACTTGGGTTACACCCAAACCTTGTTTCAGATGATCATGAACCTCTCTCCTCAAGAGTTCCTCTCTCCTGCCCTTCATCCCCCCTGTTTCCATCACTATCAATTCCGGAAAATCAAGTTTATATTCATCAATAAAGTCTAACAACCCGAATGTAACGCCAATCAAAAGTGTCTTTTTTGCTTCTCGTTTACATTGCTGTAAAGTGTCGTACAGCTTTTGATGATCCTTTAGGAAAAACCCTGATAAAGGATCAGAAGAAAGTTGAATAAAATCCGCTACCATCGCCACCAAACTCGAATTATTTCTCTCTAGGTAAGAGGGCAATAAGGCTAAAACAGTAAAGTCACTTGCGCCTCCATACAAATCTGCGAAAATTTCGCGAGCGATACTGAGATAGACAGCTTTATCCTTAACCCAATGCTTACTCGTTACTTGTCCTGTGGTTCCACTACTTTCAAAGCACAAATCAGATTCCCATTCCCCAGAGATTACCTTTTGAGTTTTGAAGAACTCTATCGGAAGGAATGGAATGTCTTCTAAGCGATCTATTTTGGAAATATCGCTGCCTAATTTCTCTATATAAGCACGATAAACAAGGTTGTTTTTTACTTGATAATCGAATATATCAAAAGCCAAATCATTAAAGGAGGCTTGATCTACACAAAAAATACGTTGAGATAAACTTTTAACAGAATCCATTCGTTAATCAATCGTTCTTCGTTCTAGGTTAAGGCAAATATGCTTATTATTGTATGGTTTTATAAAAAGGAATGACCTTAAGTTTTAAAAAACATTTCAAATTTTCTCTTTCTATTGCTCTTGTTTGGGTAACTGTTAGCTGTGTTCGCCCCCCCGACCTCCCCATTGAGCCTGTAATTAAATTCGAGAAAATTGAATTTGAAGAAAGAGTCGAAGTCATTGGTTCTACTGGAATAGAAATCAGAACAGGTGTTCTCAGCCTTTTGTTTAATGTCACTGATGGTGACGGTGATATTGGCTTCGATGGTGGGGAAAACGGTTCAGACTTCAGTTTTATTACCAACGAAAACGGCTCTATTATACAATTTGGTGACAGGCCTGAAGATCCCTCTTTCACCTGTGTAGATTATATTATTGAATCTTTAGAAGGTGCAAACGGAATAGATTACAATACAGATGGCGATGTTGCAGACACGCTCAGAATTAATTTAAATGAAGATAGGTTCAACTTCTTTATCGACTTTATGGTGAAAAAAGACGGTGTTTTTGAAGAGTTGGATTTTAGAAGATTACCAATATCCGCTAATGGAGAAACACTTTGTGGTGAAGTTCCTTTTGACAGTAGAATTCCCTGCCTGTCTAATGAAGACAATCCTTGTGCAGACATCAGTCAAAACCCAGGACCTATCGAAGGTACAATCCGCTATGAAATGCAATCGGGCCTTTTTGTGCCGATCTTCAGGCTAGATACAATTAAATTAGTATTCCAAATGCAAGACAGAGCTCTCAATAAGAGCAATGTCATTGAGAGTCCTGAATTTACCCTAGGTAGCATTAGGCCTTAGTTACTTCTCTTGATTTAACTTATTCACTTTAGACAAAATTCTCTCCGCTCTGAAAGTATTGTCAGCAGATTGCAAAATTTTCATTTTTAGTTGTGCATTGTACTCTGGGTTCTTGCTCAAGAAATCTCTCACAATTTTAACTGCAGAGGGGCTATTGTGGTTGTCCAAAGTTTGACCCAACCACCTGGAAGGAAAAAAGATATCACCCGTCTCTTGAATCTCTTTTAGCAACTCTAGGCTAGGCTTAATGTATTTTTCAGACTCGGCTCTGCGCATAGGGTGATGTAAATAACTCAATGCTGATAATACCCAGGACTCTGTTTCTCTATTCTCCTCCTCCTTTAACGAATTAAAAAACTCATCTCTCTTATTTACTGAAGAAGACAAAGCAGGGCTTACAAATTCGAACTTCGCCTTTGTATCTGGATTCCTAATTTTACCCAACTGTTGACTGACAATGGCTTCAGCCCTATTTGGCATTTTAATAGCCAGCTCAGCAGCCAGACCTACCTGATCATTCTCAGAAAGCTTCAGGTCTTCGATCACCAGATTTCCTGCCCATATGTCAAAAAGCTTGTTCACGTTGCCCTCGGTAATCGATATATTTCTGAAAGCATTAAAGAATATTTTCTTTGTACTAGCGGCCTCTGCTGTGTTTTCAATACAATAGAAAAGGAGTTGCTCTAAATCAGGAGCTACTTGATTTCTCTCTGCATCAGATAAATAAGACCAATAAATATTGGTCAGTTGTCCCAAGACAAGATTCAATAAAAGTTGATTATCCTCTTTTAACAAAACCCATTTCACAGTTTCTATATAAACGATTCGCTGAGTTTTTCCTTCCAGAAAATTCTCATAAAGGTTTACAAAAATAGCCCCTTTTTCTAAGTCATTCATTGTTGCGTACCTTAAGCGCACCATGTTAATATCTACTTCAAAAAGCCCGTAACCGCGCCCATCAGCACTCAATACCAAGTCAGAAAGCTTTTGAACCGGTAAGTCAATGTCTACTTGTAGTTGATCAGACATCACCTTTCTATACACTTTGGCTCCATTTAACCAGCCCGCTGCGGCCAAGCCTTGAGGCCAAATCCTATCGATTCCGTAAGGATCATTTTGCTTCATTTTCAACTGATTAAGTTGGTTAGCTTGTCTAATAATTTCTAGCTTAAACTCTGGCCTCCCTGGGGTATTCACCCAAACTTCACTCCATTGTTCAAGGTCCTTATCAGGCGTGATCCTGTCTAAAATATCGATTAAGTTCGGCCAAGTTGCGTTCTTATGGGCATAGGTTTTCAAGTATTCTTGCAAGCCAGCCTGAAAAGTTTTTGCACCTATCAGCATCTCTAGCTGGCGCATCATGATTGGCGCCTTATTGTAAATGATCGCACCATACATCTGCCCTGCCTCGTTCAGGTTGGTTAACTCCTGTCGGATTGGGTTGGCTCCTTCGGTCCTGTCTACTGCGTAGGCAGAAGGATAATGCCTTACTAAGAAGTTCAGATCATGATCAATCTCTGGAAAGCTTGGGTTGACCATTTTTGCTGCCATAAAATTAGCAAACACTTCTTTTGTCCAAACATCATTGAACCAATCCATGGTCACTAAATCGCCAAACCACATATGAGCGGTTTCGTGTGCTATTAAGCTGGCCCTGCTGAGTAATTGTGATGCTGAAGGATTCTCGTCTAAAAACAAACTATTGGCTTGGTATTGAATAGCGCCTACATGCTCCATTCCTCCATATTGAAAGCTCGGTATTAAGGCAAAATCAAACTTTTTGAAGGGATAAGGAATATCAGTGTAATTCTCTAACCACGCAATGGAGGCATCATGGAGATAAAAGACTAGATCTAAATTTCTATTGACCTTAACTGTATCCGTTTCTCTGTGGAGCATGGTCATTTCTCGACCATTCAAAAGGCGAGTTTCCGTTTTGAACTCTCCCGCCACAAATGAAAAGAGATAAGTACTTATCAAATCAGATTTTTCGAACTGAATGTTCTTTCTGCCATCCTTAACAGTTAATATCGATACTGGGCCATTAGCAATAGCAGTCCATTTCGCTGGCAAATCCAAAGTTAAATCATAGGTAGCTTTTAGGTTTGGTTGATCAAAACAAGGGAAAGCCGTCCTGGCCCTGTCGGGAACGAAGAGTGTGTAGAGGAAGTCTTCTTTCCTATTCAATGAGGTTTCACCAGCGAAAAAATTGAACTCTATGGTGTTTTTCCCCCTCCTCAAATATTCATTACTAATAATGATATGCTCATTCTTAAAATTGATTTCTATTAGTTTATTATTGACAATAACTCCTTTTAGTTTTTCCTTCGATTCTCTGAAATCGAGCAATAAATCTTCTGAAATATCATTCAGCGTGAAACTCAATTTCTCCAAGGCTTGGATCGGTTGTTCTAAATCCTCAGGCACACGGAACTCTAGCGCGTAATTAATATCACTCAGTTTCGACTTTCTGAATTCAGCAAGACTTAATGATACTCCATTCTCAATGCCATCAGTTTCGACTCCGCTATTACAGGCAGAAAAGCACAATAGCAGGATGAAGAGCAATAAATTATTTTTCATATCAGTATAAAGTCTTTTCGTAATTCAGGGGGAATACCAAAAACATCACCCATAAAGCGGTCCATGTCTTCTTTAGTTTCTTTAGAGAGCAGTCCATTCAACTCTTCAATAGCCACCTCTCCTATAAGATAAGGCGGCATAAGGTCGGTCACCATCTTATTGCCTCGAAAACAAGCTGCCACTTGGTATTCATTCAATTCGGACTCTTGCGTACCATTGATCATGCAATGCGACATCCATTTTTCTGGATCATTCGGATGCGCTTGAATACGCTGCTGCATTGCAGAAAAGTCAACTTTGGTCATCATGTAATTAGACAGGTTCTTCATGCTCTCCGCAGAAAGACTCTCTTTCATGTTTTCATAACACTTGCTGCAAATGGCATATTCAAAAAGCACTTGCTTTGAATTCAGGTTAGGGTAGCGTTTGAATACCTTCTCTATCACATAATACCGATTACCTGTGAGCAATGCATAATCACACTGAATACAATTCGTTAAGTAGCCTTTAGTATCTGAATTCCTGAAAATATCTGGAATTGGCAATCCCTGCTGATTGAAGTCGTCTTCCATAGTGAACTTTAACTTAGATGGTTGATTGGATTAGTTTCTCGCTACCATTGTAGAGGATGCTTGAGCTGCTGATAGCACTATCGTATCACTTATATTGACATGAGCAGGGCGAGTGACTATAAAGCCTATTAGGTCGGCAATATCCTCTGCCTGCAATGCATCGAAGCCTTGATAAACAGTTTTTGCTCTTTCATCATCCCCTTTGAACCTAACGATTGAGAACTCCGTCTCTACCAAGCCAGGGCAAACCTGAGATACTTTAACGCCAGTGCCATTCAAATCCATTCGCATACCATTGTTGATCGCATCTACCGCATGTTTCGACCCACAGTAAACGTTGCCATTTGGATAGGCTTCTTTGCCAGCAATTGATCCAATGTTCACAATATGCCCCGATTTTCTTTCTACCATTCCAGGAACGATTGCTCGGGTGACATACAGTAGTCCTTTAACATTGATATCAATCATTGCATCCCAATCATCAATATTACCATCTTGAATCTTGCCTAAACCATGCGCGTTTCCTGCATTATTAATCAGAACATCAATATGCCTCCACTCTTCAGGAAGAGAGGCAAGCGTTTTCAAGACTGTTTCCTTATCGCGAACATCGAAGGTTAATTCTAAGGTTTTCACATCAACTTGAGAGGTCAGCTCTGCAAGTTTCTCTGTCCTTCGACCACAAATAATTAATTGATATCCTTCTTTTGCCAATGTTTTGGCAGTTGCCCAACCTATACCCGAGGTTGCCCCGGTGACCATTGCTATCTTACTCATTCCTTCTGTTTTCTTAATGCTCGAATTTATAAGAAATAAGCGGAACTAAGAAGGTAAATCTATAGATGGACTAAGCTATTATTAGTCTGTGAAATGAAAGTAAAGGGTAAAGTTGTGAGTAGAGATACGGTTGATGCCGTTAGAATAGAAATTATTATTTGGGTTAATCACATTCGTTAGCCCTCTTGCATAGCGGATTTCTGGAGCAAATTTGAAGAACTCAAAGTAATTCTCTAAACCAACACCTATCTCCAGTTTAATATCTCCTCTTTTAATTTCGAGGCGATCTGAAGAAGTGAACTCCTCTGCCTTTCCAGAGCGCAACGAAGCACTTGCACCTGCGATGATGTACATCCTCAAGTTATCTCTTCTGATAGAGCGGTATTTTATATATATCCCTGGCTCTATTCTGGTACTTTCTATCAGCTGTTCATCTACAGTTCCATCGGTCATATTATAACTGACCAACTGTTGATAAAGCCCAATTTTTACCGGCACAAACCTTAGTGTAATTTGGTCATCCAAGCGGAAATTGACCATGAATCCTAAATTAAAGCCTGAATTCTTTGAAGGGATGATAGACGATAAATCTTCATAATCAGTCGTTGCAAAGGCATCAGAATATTGAATGCCATAATGGTTTTGATGATAACCCAAAAAGAAACCATACTTGACAAAATTATCATCACTTCCTAAGCGATGAAGGGTAACGGGAGGCTTTTGACCGAAAGCAATCGTGCTGACAAAAAAGGCCAATAAGAAAATTACTTTTCGCCTATATAAATGGAGCTTATCCCAAAAGTGAGTGGTTTGCATTCAGTTTTTTTAAATCCTACCTCTTCTAAAATTGTTAAGAACCGTTGACCATCAGGAAATACCGCTACCGATTCTGGCAGATAAGTATAAGCTGATTGATCTTTCGAAATTAACTTACCAATTGTCGGCAATATTGACTTAAAATAAAAATTATACAGCTGCTTCATGGGGAAAGTCCTCGGTTGAGAAAACTCTATGATCACCGTTTTACCTCCAGGTTTCAGCACCCTGTACATATCACTTAAGCCTTTTGTTAAGGTTTCGAAGTTCCTTACGCCAAATGAAACGATGACTGCATCGAAGGTATTGTCTTCAAACAAAAGCTTCTCAGAATCCCCCATCTGCATGTCGATGATATGCTCATAGCCTCGCTTCTTCATCTTCTCTTTACCTTTTTCGAGCATTCCTGATGAAATGTCCACGCCTACAATCTTATCTGGCTTTAGGGCTAAAGCTTCGATGGCAAAATCTCCCGTTCCCGTAGCGATATCAAGGATGTATTTAGGCTGATCTGCCCTCAGCATTTTGATGGCCTTCTTGCGCCATAAAATATCGATACCCAAACTTAAAAAGTGATTCAAAAAATCATATCGATGGCTAATGTTGTTAAACATTTCTGCTACCTGTTCTTTTTTGCTTGTTTGTTGCTCTTTGTAAGGGACTACAGCCATTGTTTAGAATTTGGATACAATAATACGAAGGAAACAGGGGGTATAGGAATTTTGTTGCGACTAATTGCCTTTGTTTTTCACCCGTAAACAATCTACGCTTCTTCGTGGAGAGCAATGAAATAGGGATGTTGTAATTTAAAGTTTACTTCAATTGACTTTTCTCATAAAACTCAAGGGCCTTTGGTAAAGCGGCTGTTAATCTAGCGATACGCGTTTCATGACTTGGGTGAGTCGAAAGAAATTCTGGTGGCGCTTGCCCTCCACTGCCTTCCGACATTCTTTCCCAAAATTTAGGGGCTTCATTAGGATCATAGCCCGCAATCGCCATGAAGGTCAAACCTAATTCATCAGCCTCTGACTCGTGTGTTCTTGAAAATTTTAATAAGCCCACTTCTGTCCCCATACCAATGGCCTGAAAAACTAATCTTGATCCCATCGAAGGATCTTGACCTAAAGCTACTGCACCAAGGCTAAAACCCACTTGCTTAGCATAGTTTTGATTCATTCGTTCTTGGCCATGTTTAGCTACAGCATGCGCTACTTCGTGCCCCATGACCACAGCCACACCCAAGTCATCTTTACAAATTGGTAGAATACCTGTGTAGAAAGCTACTTTCCCACCTGGCATTGCCCATGCGTTCACCGTAGAGTCATTGTCTATTACATTGAATTCCCAATTAAAGCCATCCAAAAGGCCTGTATAGCCATTGTTGTTCATGTATTGCTCCACGGCCTTTTGGATCCTATTTCCTACTCGCTTTACCATCGCCACTTGTTCGGCATTGTTGGATAATTTTACTGAATCAACCACCTGCTTGTAGGCTTGGGTACTCATGGCTATTACCTCATCAGAACTTATAAGGCCTGTCATTTGACTCCTGCCTGTAATGGGAACAGTGGTACAATCTGAGGCTAATACTAAAACAACTAGTAAAACGAATATCTTTTTCATGTGGCTAAAATTTGATTTCATGTTTTCTCCTACGATAGGTCGATATAGTTGATTAGTTTTGAACTGATCGTAATGAACCATTTTCAATACAAAATTGCTCAATATTGACAGGTTGTCAAATCGATACGAAATTTTAATTTTATGGATCAAGATTTAATCTCATATCAATCATTAAACCGAACAGCATGAAAATTATTGCTATTGGCAGAAACTACGCTGAACATATTGCTGAACTCAACAATGAGCGACCCACAGCACCCGTTGTTTTCCTTAAACCAGACACGGCAGTACTCAGGAATAATGCTCCTTTTTATCACCCAGACTTTTCTAACGACATTCATTATGAAGTTGAAGTACTTTTGAAAATAGGCAAAGAAGGAAAGCACATTGACCAAAAATTTGCTCACAAGTATTATGAAGAAATTGGAGTAGGCATCGATTTTACGGCTCGTGATTTGCAACAACGCTGCAAGGAAAAAGGATTGCCTTGGGAAATAGCCAAAGCATTTAACGGCTCTGCTCCTATTTCTGAATTCAAAAACAAAGCAGGTTTTGATTTAACACAGCTAAACTTTAGCCTCAAGCAAAATGATGTCCTCAAGCAAAATGGAAATACGAACATGATGCTTTTTAACTTTGACGAGATCATTGCATACATATCGAAGTTCTTCACGTTAAAAAAAGGGGACATAATTTTTACGGGCACCCCTGCCGGAGTTGGAAAAATTAATATTGGAGATCAACTGACTGCTTATTTAGAAAATGAAAAATTACTCGAAGTTGAGATTAAATAAACTTATCGTTACCCTACTTATTGCATGCACTACGCCCTTAATTGGGCAGTATGACAAAATACAGGATGGTTATTACCAATTTCCCATTCAGCCTGAACGAACCAATTACTTGGCGGGTAATATGGGTGAACTCCGCGCCTCTCATTTCCATGCAGGACTAGATATCAAGACCAATGGAGTGGAAGGACTCAATGTTTATGCTGCCGCGGAAGGCTACATAAGCCGGATAGCAGTCAGCACTGGCGGCTATGGTAACTGTGTTTACATCGCCCATCCCAATGGAACCACCACGGTATATGCGCATTTGCAAAACTTCAATAAGGAATTGGCAAAGTATGTTTTAGAAAGCCAGTACAGTAAAAAGTCTTTTCGAGTCAATCTATTTCCAGAAAGAAACCGATTCAAATTAAAGAAAGGTGAAATACTCGGCTTCTCTGGCAACTCTGGTTCGTCTACAGGCCCACATCTACACTTCGAAATAAGAGATGCGCAACAACAGGTGTTAGACCCTCTCCGTTTTGGCTTCAGTGAAGTAAAAGATAAGATTGCTCCAATTGCACAACGTATCGCTTTAAAAACGATGAATATTGATGCTCGAGTCAATGGAGAGTTCGGGCGTTTTGAATTCAACTTAGAAAAACGAGGCAACGAATTCGTTCTCACCGATACCATTTTCGCAACAGGTAAAATTGGTATTGAACTTTGGGCGCATGACAAATTGGATGGTGCCGCCAATAAGAATGGCGTTCCTTACATAGATTTATACGAAAACAACTCTCTGCTATTTCGCCAACGGATAGACTTGGTAAGCTTTTCTATGCAAAATAATATTCGGGTGCACACCAATTACCAAGCAGAGCAAGAAACAAGGAGAAGGTATAATAAACTTTATGTGGATGATGGCAACGAATTGGACTTCTATAAGCAATCAGAGGGAAATGGCCTCTTCATGGCTCAAACTGATTCAATATCTAATTTCACAATAGAACTAGCCGATGCTTATGACAATCAGCGCACCATTAACTTCATCGTTAAGGGAGTTCGGAGAAGTGATAAACTTAAGACCAAAGCCAACGAGAACGGTAAATCATACCTTCTTGACAATACGCTTCAATTGAAAAAGCAGAAAGAAGGAGCGTTGAATAAGATCACCCTATATACTTCGGCCGGCTCTAGGGTGATTGAACCTGCTTATGACGATGCGACTGACCATATCTACTTAATCGACATGAGTAAGGGTGTTCCGTCTAGTATTGATTATGGACATGGTTTAGAAGAATTGAATTTTGTGAACCTTGTGCCGTCAAACACTAGCTTGGACTACCAAGGAAAAGATTTCACCATACAATTCACCAAGAACAGCCTTTTCGACACCCTCTACTTAGAAGCTAAACATGAGATTGCCAAAAACGGCATGTCAGAGACTCTGCAATTAGGCCCATCCCAGATCCCTCTTCAAAGCGGAGTGGCTATAGAATTGAGTCCAATAGCTACTTATGACAGTCTAGAGAGGTATCAGGTTTATAGTCTTTCGTCATCTGGTAATTCATCATTTGTAGGTGGCGATTGGGTGAATGGTAAAATTAGATTCAGCACCTCCTCTTTGGGGACATTCAGTTTATTAAAGGATGAACTAAAACCTGAAATCAACTACAAACCAACCAGCAATGGCATGGTTGTATTTACCATTGACGACACCATGTCAGGCATAGAAGGTTACGAAGCTACACTGAATGGTGAGTGGATATTGATGCACTATGATCCTAAAAAGAATTTAATTTGGTCAGAACTATTAGATAAAACGAAACCAATTAGCGGTGATTTTACTTTAGAAGTAACCGATAACGCAGGAAATAAAAATTCCATAAACCTAAAACTCTAATCATGGCACTTAACATAGGTGACAAAGCCCCTAATTTCGAGGGAACCGATCAAAGCAATAATCCAATTAAACTAACTGATTTCGCAGGTAAAAAATTAGTCCTTTACTTTTACCCTAAAGACAATACACCTGGCTGTACTTTACAAGCCTGCAACCTGCGCGATAATTATGATGCGCTCCTAGAGGCTGGCTATGCTATTGTTGGAATTAGTTCTGACTCAGCAAAAAAGCATCAAAATTTTATTGATAAATTTGAACTCCCTTTTCCATTAATCGCAGATGAAGACAAGAGTATTCACGAGCATTTCGGTACTTGGGTAGAAAAATCAATGTATGGTCGTACTTATATGGGAACAGCCAGAACAACTTTTATAATTGACGAAAAAGGACTCATTGCTGAAATCATCCAGAAAGTGAAGACTAAAGAACACAGTAATCAAATACTGAAATAACTTTTAAACCAACACATAAAATCGTGGAAAAACCGAGTATTGAAGAACTTGAAAGAATTGCATCTCAGGTAAGAAGAGACATCGTTCGCATGGTGCATGCAGTAAACTCAGGTCACCCAGGTGGCTCTTTGGGTTGTACTGACTTTCTCACCGCACTCTATTTTCATATTATGAAAACCAAAAAACCATTCGACATGGATGGAAAAGATGAAGATCTTTTCTTCCTTTCTAATGGTCATATTTCACCTGTTTGGTACAGTGTACTGGCACGAAGTGGCTACTTTGAAATATCAGAGTTAGCCACCTTCAGAAAGCTCAACTCAAGAGTGCAAGGCCATCCAGCAACTGAAGAAGGTTTGCCCGGTATCAGAATCGCTTCTGGCTCATTAGGACAAGGCCTTTCTGTAGCCTGTGGCGCTGCGCAAGCAAAAAAACTAAACGGTGATGCGCACAAGGTATATGTTTTGATGGGTGATGGTGAACTTAACGAAGGTCAGGTTTGGGAAGCGGCTATGTATGCTGCCCACCACAAGATTGATAACGTTATAGCAACAATCGACCTCAACGGTCAACAAATTGATGGCCCTACTGAAAAAGTAATGGACTTGAAAGATGTAAAAGCTAAATGGCAGGCATTCGGATGGGACGTAATTGAAAGCGAAGGAAACGACATGAAGTCTGTGATCAACGCAATGAATTTAGCTAAATCACTTTCTGGAAAAGGAAAGCCAGTGATCAATTTAATGAAAACCGAAATGGGTGCTGGGGTTGATTTCATGATGGGATCACACAAATGGCATGGCGTTGCTCCAAATGATGAGCAATTGGCTAATGCCCTTTCGCAACTTGAAGAAACACTTGGAGACTATTAATCGCTGAACCAATGACTAAATATACTTATACAAAAAAACAAGATACACGTTCAGGATTTGGTGATGGCTTACTTGAATTAGGCAGAACCAACCCCAATGTTGTGGCGCTTTGTTCCGACTTAGTAGGCTCACTTAAGATGCAGGATTTCATCAACGAATTCCCTGAAAGATTTTTCCAAGTGGGTATTGCTGAAGCCAATATGATGGGTTTAGCTGCTGGAATGACCATCGGTGGTAAAATTCCTTTCACAGGTACTTTTGCTAATTTTTCTACTGGTCGAGTTTACGATCAAATCCGTCAGTCTATTGCTTATTCTGAAAAGAACGTAAAAATTTGTGCTTCTCATGCTGGTTTAACGCTGGGTGAAGATGGTGCAACTCATCAAATTCTGGAAGACATAGGAATGATGAAAATGCTGCCGAACATGACAGTGATCAACCCATGTGATTATAACCAAACCAAAGCAGCTACCATTGCTATTGCAGCACATGAAGGTCCTGTTTATTTGAGATTCGGAAGACCTAAAGTGCCTATTTTCACTCCTGCCGATCAGAAATTTGAAATTGGTAAAGCTTTAAGGCTAATCGAAGGGGCTGATGTTACAATTTTCGCCACCGGTCACTTGGTTTGGGAAGCAATTGAAGCGGAAGCTGAATTGGCTAAAGAAGGCATTAGTGTGGAGGTAATCAATATCCATACCATTAAGCCCTTGGATGTTGAAGCAATTTTAGCCTCTGTAAGAAAAACAGGTTGTGCTGTTTCTGCTGAAGAGCATCAGATGAATGGCGGTTTAGGCGATAGCATTGCTCAAACATTAGCCTTGCATCACCCTGCGCCATTAGAAATGGTAGCAGTGAATGATTCCTTTGGAGAAAGTGGGAAACCAGAAGAGTTAATGACCAAGTATGGTATTGACGCAGCTCATATTATTAAAGCTGCTAAGAAAGTAATGAAGAGGAAGTAATCTTCCTCTTCAATGCCTAAATACAGAAAGCCCGATTCGTAAGAATTGGGCTTTCTCATTTTATAAATGTTCAGGACCTTCATTGCGAACCCGCAAAGGCACTTCGAACTACAAATATCAGCGTGAAGCAATCTCACTGCTCAGTCACTAATAAAGTCAGGTCGGACCGTCATACCATGTTTGCAAAATGAAAGAAGAAGACACCCACTGTCGCAGGTGCTTCAACCTTGTGACGATTTATAATCAAGGACTCTGTCCGCTACTTTATTATCTCGCTAAGGTAGGAACCAGACAAATCATGAGACAAGCTCAGGCGGCCTAAAACAGTCTGTTCGGAGCGTCATGCTGCTCCGAAGCCTCGGAGTTGTTTCAGTATCCCTAATCACCCCTCCATACTGACATACACTAACTTTCATAGATTCTCCTAACCTGTGACAATTCATAAACAAGGCCTCTGTCCATGAATCTGTTTTAACGGTATAACGGACGGATCCTGAGACGAGCTCAGGAAGACGGTCCGTTCGGAGCGTCATTCTCCCCAAAGAATCGGAGACGAGGAGGAAAGCTCCGAAGTATAGGAGTATTAGTCCATGACAGTAGTAGGCTTTTACAAGCAGATTCTTTCTTCACCTTCCGCTACACTTCAGGTTCATGAGAATGACGATTATTTGTAGGCCTTTGCGCAACTCAGCACGCTCTGCGGTTAACTAATCCCCATTGACTCGAATCAGGTAAATGGGCTTATCATGGTAGTGAAATTCCTTTACGATTAAATCAGCATCAGGTAAATCTTCGTCATAAACGAAATAATAACCCGATTCAAAAACCTCTTTCTGACTTATGATGTCTTGTCTTGCTCCTTCTAAATAGAACACAATAGTCAGCGACATTCGAACGTCCCCGAACCTGTGTAAAGATTCTCCTTGAGTAATTTC
>JBLIES010000084.1:0-14513 GCA_047633135.1 Roseivirga sp. | reverse complement strand
CAAAACCCCTGTGTAAACCACCAGAAAGATTGAAGTTAGTATTGGGTTTATTATGAAGCCAAGACCTGTTTTTGAGAAACTGAGCTATTATTCACTAGGCCAGTATCACGAACTACTCCTGAGAATTTATTTCTAAAAACCTCTATTTCAAAACCATAAAACTCAGCGCTTAGCCCAAGGTCAAGCGTTGGCTTATCGGTAATTTTCATTGTAGGTTGAACCAAGGTGCTCAATGCATTACCCGTCCTGTCTTCATCTGTTACTAATTCTCCAGACTGGGCTGTTGGAAAGCTCGCATTAATTCTTTGTTCTTACCCTTTCTCATAGCGGTAGCCTGAACTCCAGTGATTCTACATTGACCCTAAATTAAAAGTATAATTAATGCGTTGTCCAAAGCCAGCAACTTCGAATCCTCTGTTTCTATTTCCTGTACCATTTCTCATATAAATGGCGCCACCGGGCACGGAGGTATCCCCCCAAACTACGCCCATCTGCTTAGTTGCATTTGGATAACATAAAAAATCTTGTCTCCGCCAATTTCTAGTTGTGTTGTAAGCATAAGCTTGAGTTTGCACATTGAGGGAGGAATTGTAACGATAATTGTGGGTCAGGCTTAATGAATTTCAATCTACATTGAGTCGATCATTTGGTACAACCCTAAGAAAATCTTGATCTCCCAGATCAAAAAATGATTGAGTTATTCCAACATAGGTCGAATTGGAGGTTTCTCTATAGAGACCAAATTTTGCAGCCAGCTGAAATGATTCATTCAAAGCGAATAACATTTTACCTGTGATGTCATAAAGGTCAAAATCACCGGTACCTAGGTCACCGCTTGTCTTATGTCAATAAAACCGAACTTAGCTTAAGCGTATAGTCTTAAGGTTTTGAATAGAAAAATCACCCTCAAGGTTGGTCATTGTACCCAACGAGGCTCCTTCGATTGCCCCCTTGGCAACGGTACTGGAACACCCTCCTTGTCTAGGGTTGACCCTTTAATAGATACTCTTCTCTCTTGGGCGTTGATTGTCAAAAGGGTAAAAAGAGGTAAATAGTTAATATTATGTATTCTTACAGCGCTTGTTTTTTCGCATGATAAGAAGGTAAAAGTCTTTCTTATTTAAACTTAGCCCAAATAATAAAGGAAAGAAGCAAGGACAAACTGCCCTTACTTCTACACTAGGCTTTCACCAAGAACCATCAAAAATGAAAGCCTATATAAAGTGTTAAAGCTGAGTTTTGGCATCGCTAGTAGCCTCGCCAGCAAATGAACCAGATTTTGCTATTTCTTTAAACCCATAATTATAGCGCACACCTAAAATACCGCCATCAAAATCATACCCTAGGCCAGCAGCCACCCCATAATCAAGTGTATTGAAATCATCTCGAACTAATTCTAGAACAGCGTTGATGGAACCGTCCCCATCAACATCTTTCACTTTTACCTCCACAAGAAACCCAACATAAGGGCCAGCCTGAAGATTGAGTTTTACGTGATTTGCAGAAAGCATTACTGGTACTTTTATACAGTTAAGGTTAAATCTGCAAGTGCCGTTCCCAGATAAAAAGTTATCGTATTGGAATGCCGCGCCATTTTGAGCATAAAGAAACTCGTAATGTATGCCCGATACACTATTGATTTTACGCTGACTATAAACACCGATGTTTAATCCTATTTTCGCATTTTCATCACCTACATTATCTACATAGAGATTTGAAGTATTAGTACCTACAGGAAACCCTGTTTGTGCTTTCAATGTGGTGACCAACGTCATCACAAGAACTGAAAGGCAAATAACCTTTATAGTTTTCATGATTTTATTGTTTGGTTGAGCTTATCGAATCCACTTTCAATTTGTTAAAAAAAGTACCCAGTTGAACAGGCACTTTCTGGGTAAACTCAGTATCTCTCTACTCTGTGAATGATTCTGATTAGCTTTTCGTTGAGATCACCAAATACTTAGTGTTTTTCCAGAACCTTTTTGGGTCTGTGATTTCTAAGTGTTTAATACTGGTCTCATTCTCATCTTGAATAATCACATAAGAATCCGAAGGATGCTCTGAGATCAGCTCAACTTTAGACGCTTCAATTGGCAGCGTTTGAAATTCTCTGATGTTAATCTTGACGTATTCATCATTACCAGCAGATCCATTGATATCAATGGTTCTTCCTAAGCCTAAGAATCCACCTTCTTTATTGACTAAACCTCTATCTTTTAAGTTTCTGTATGATCCCACGGCATACCTTACGGTGTTTAGTTCCTTGTTTAGCCCGTTCAACAGCTCTAATTCTTGCTCTTTATTATTGATCATTCTGACTTGATTGGCAGACTGAATTTGCACTGAATCGTACAATCCAGCAATCACTTGGAATTGCTCATCTTTCATTTGAATTTGATCTCTTAGGTCGATGATCAATGAGCTTCTTTTCTCCAAATCTGCCATTAGAAGATCAATTCGCCTCTGAAAACTATTCATTTTCAATTCTGAATTTTTCATTCTCCCATTCAATTGACCAATGGTCTCGTTGGACTTGTTAACAAGGTTACCGATCAGGTCTAGCTCTTTGAGCAGTTTATCCTTGTTCTCCTTCTTATTTCCTATTTCTGTTGCAGCAATTAAATCGTGCTTGCTAACAATGGAAGCGACTTGACCTTCAACTTTATTCATAAGGTTGAGCACCTCATTAAATTCTGTCTCTTTCGAAGCTAATGCAGATTTCATTTTCTGAATTGACACTTCTTGGTTCTTTAATTGGGCTTCTTTCTCGTTGTCGGTACAAGAAGTAATGCTTAGGGTCGTTAATCCTGCGATCGCCAGTAGCATCGCAGCTTTTTGTATTCTCTTATTTTTCATGGCTACTATTTTTTTAAAAGGTTAATATTCTCTGACTGACCTTCTATTGGCCAATTCGATACCAAAAACCAAAAACCACTTATCTATCTCATTTCCAGTATTTTGAATAGACAACAAATAAAAAACGCTCTACAAATGAGAGCGTTTTTATCAAAATGAATTGAATACTGCAGATTGAGAATCCTTTATTCTTCCATTTCCTTGAGCATTCTATAGATAGTGGACTGGCCGATGTCTAACTTCTGCGCGACAAGTTTAATGTCATCATCGTAATTTTTCAGATAGAGCTTAACTATCCTCTGATTATACTCTTTCAGGCTCATTTCTTCTCCAGACATTTCTGAAATCACATCTCTTGTTCCAAAAGTAATGTCATCGGGATGAATGATCTCTTTCTCCGACATCACCACGGCCAAATCAACAACAGATTTTAGTTCTCTTATATTTCCGGGGTAGGGATAGCCCAATAGCTTTTTACTGGCATCGCCACTTAATGATTTTACTCTTAGTGAGTTCTCTTTACAGAATGCCGCGATAAAGTGTTTAGCCAACATGAGAATATCCTTACCCCGTTCACGCAATGCAGGCAATTGAATGGTGATACCAAAAAGGCGATAATATAAATCTTCTCTGAAATTTCCGGCCTTCACTTCGTCCAATAAATCTCTATGGGTTGCCGCCACAATTCTACAATTAACCTTCACCGCTTCTTTTCCGCCTACTCTTGTGATTTCTTTTTCTTGTAGCGCCCTAAGAATTTTGGCCTGAAGCGTTTTGTCCATTTCACCCATTTCATCTAAAAACAAAGTGCCTGCTGTTGCTTGTTCAAATTTCCCCAAATGACGGTTCGTGGCTCCCGTAAAGGCTCCTTTTTCGTGACCAAACAACTCGCTTTCTGCTAATTCTTTAGGAATGGCACTCATGTTTACCGCTACAAAAGGTTGGTTCTTTCTGTCAGAATTGTAATGAACCGCCTTTGCCACCAGTTCTTTACCCGTCCCGGTTTCGCCATATATAATCACCGATATATTTGTGGTAGTCGCCTTTTTTATCAGGTGAAAAACCTTTTTTAAAGGTTCACTTTGCCCAATAATTGAATTTTGAAAGTCATATTTCTTCTCTACTTCAGATTGTAACACCTCTATGCGACCTTCAAGAGAGCGCCTATCTCTGATATGCTTGATTACATTGTGTAACCTCTCTTTTATATCCTTGGTCTTTGAGATATAATCGTAGGCTCCATTTTTCAATAAGCCAACAGCTGTATCTATTTCGCTCTGTTCAGAAATAATGATCACTTTTACCTCTGGTGCTTGGTCTTTGATCTTTAGTAGTAACTCCTCTCCGTTAAAATCAGGTAACCGATAATCCAGCGTAATGACCTGCGGCTTTTCTTTAAGTGCGGCAAGCAATGACTTTCCATCTTCAAACGCCCTGACCTTGAAATCAGGATTTAACTCAAGCGTGTAAACTAAAAGCTTGCGGTACCATTCGTCATCTTCGACTACAAAAATGGAAAAAGGAGATTCATTCATATTCTAATCTACAAAAGGAAAGGGTTTCTAAAACTAATAATTGGGTAATGGTATCAATTAAACATAAAAAAACCCGAGGTTAACTACTCCTCGGGTACTAAACAAATAAACTACTAACTGTATGAAGAGGGCTCTTTCTGCCCCATGTTTTATCTTTTACTAACGACTGTTTGAACGATCAGCAACTAAAGATGTTTCAAGAATTTCTAAGTTTTTACATCTTTTAACTAAATTGATTTTCGATTACATTACAAAGATCGTTTTTCAGACGATAAAGTTCGATTTCTAAAATTAATTTAACGTTAATTAACTCTTACGTAATCCAAGTACAGGCTTAACCAAACGACCGTATTGGCTGTGCCAAGCTTTTAATTTATCGAAGGTTGAATTAGATTCATACAAAACTTTCAACATGAGCTCTAGTTTAGCCCCTTACATATATAAACATTATATTAGCTCTTCAAGTACTTGACTTTAGATCTATGCCCTCAGCAAACGCCAAGAATTTCTTCAGACTTGGAGCCGTTCTATTATTGAATTTACTGATTTTAAATTCCGTTTCCGCATTTCAAAAAAGGACTATTAAGTTAACGGACTTCTACAAGCAAATCATTAGCACGCAATCAACATCACTTACTTTCAAGAATGTTGAGATTATCTCAGACTTACCAGAAGACTATGATGGAACAAGGGACTTTCTCACGGATTTAAGAGAAGCTTTAGGTATTGAATTAAGCCTTTCAGAAGGTATGATTGAATCGAAAGTGAAATCTTTGACCCTTGAAGAGGTCAGTGGTAAGGGCTTTCATTTATCGCTTTTGAGGTTACTTGGTGTTACGATAAAAACGAGTGAGTTTGACAAGTTTACCATTAGTGATTCCAGTATAGACGATCTGTATTTAGCTGATAGTCGTATTACTGAAGGAGCGTACCTGAATGGTGTAAAAATCAGAATATACACCGGAATTGAAAACGAGTTCAAGTCTTTAAACATTGATGGTTCAGAGTTTATCGATTTCTTTTCATTGGTATTGCCCAAAATTGAAAATAGTCTCTACATCAATCGCTCAACATTTAAAGAAGGAGCCTATCTCTCTGCAGAGTTTACTGGTTTTCTGAAAGACATCATTTTAAACGATAATGTCTTTGAGCCCATTGATGCGCGAAGAATGTTGAATTTGGTAGATGGAAGCGAAGAGCCTGCCTTGTTTCTTACACAACTAAGCCTAGATATCAGTGGTGGTTTGAATCAGTTAATTATTGAGCACAATAAGTTTAAGTCAGATGTAAAAGGACAGTTAATCTCTGTGAAGGCCGATATTGACTATTTTGATGTGAATACGAACCTATTCGAGTCCTCCTTCTATCCTGATGCAGTGGTTAAGAATCAATTTAATTTCACTGATAATGAAATAGAAGGGCACCTCATTTTTGATAACCTTATTCTTAACGGTAAGAACAACAAGATGTACTGGGATGAATTGAACGGCTTCAAGTTATCTACTTCAGTTTATCAGAGTGAGTTCGGTTATGCCAGCAATGAAGCGCTAGGGATTACTTTCGAAGACCGGAGTGATTACTTTGCTCAGAATCAAGAGTTGTACCTATCTATTTATCAAGGACAATCAGTCGAAGAGTTAGAAGACGACAAAGAGTTTCAAAATTTGATATCTACTTATTATAGGCTTTATAAAGTATTTAAGGAGAATGGTCAAATCAAAGATGCCAATAAAGTATATATAGAAATGAAGGATGTGGAATCCAGACAGCTTTCATATATCTACAACAATGAGGGTGGGCTTGAAAACTATTTTACTTGGCGATTGAACACACTACTGAAACTATATACGGAATATGGTACGAATCCTGCTCGCGCAATCAGAATATCAATTATGGTGATTCTGGCATTTTCTATCTTTTACTTTTTCTACCCTAGTGAATGGGACCTAAAGAGTAAGAAGCAGCTGGTTGACGATTATAAAGCCTTTGTAGAAAAGAATGAGCAAGGCTATGTGAGGCCTTTCATAAAGTTGTTAGCTGGTTTTAGCACTAGTCTCATCAATGCAATGACCCTAAGCCTTAACGCCTTTGTAACCCTCGGTTTTGGAACTATCCCTACCTCAGGATTAGCTCGATATATTTGTATTCTTCAAGGATTCTTAGGGTGGTTTTTATTGAGTATCTTCACTGCAAGTCTTATCAATCAGATACTTTTTTAGTTCTTAGTAGCCGGGTGACATGCATTTGGCGTCTATTTTTTGATATACGAATGATTTAGAATAAATACCTCGCTATGCGTTTCCTCTTAGTCCCTTTACTTCTTTCAAGTTTTCTCAGTATATCTCAAGCACAAACCGGCAACGAGGTCGTTTCTAAGCACATAGAGGCCATTGGCGGAATGGAAAAGTTAAAGGGAGTCCGTAATATTATGATCACCGGAACCATGACCTTTATGCAGGGGGAGAATTCCCAGAATTATGGATTTATGCAAGTCCAGACGCAAGCTGGTAAGGTGTATTTAGAATTAAGGGATCGAAATGCCTAGGTTTTAAATATTCAGGCATTCGATGGACAAACTGCTTGGACAGGGACAGAGACTCCGTCTACTATCTTCACTGGTTTAGTCTCTGGCCTTTATCCTGCTTTTTATCTTTCTAACATTACGCCTGTTCATGCGCTGAAGGGAAGTTGGATGGCGGGTAAAAGTGGCAATTGGATCAGGCAAAGTCTTGTCCTTTTCCAATTTGTAACATCGATTGGAATCTTAACAGGCACCTTATTGATCAAAGATCAACTCAACTTTATGCAGAATAAAAGCCTTGGTTATGATAAGGATCAGATCTTAGTCATTAACAGTTTGGATAGCTTAGCTCAAACTAAATTCAAGGTTTTAAAGGACGTGCTTGAGCAAAAACCTCTAATACAAGCCGTAACCTCCTCTAGCTCTTTACCTGGTACAAGCGTTGGTGAAACCGTTTTTAAAGTAGAAAAGGACAGCCAAATGCAACAGCAAGAGTTCAAGACTTTACAAGGCGACCAAGATTATTTGAAAACCTTTGGAATGAAAGTAAAAATGGGCCGTGTCTACAGGAGTGACGATAGCCAAGCTAATGGTTCTTTTGTGGTAAACGAAACTGCGGCAAAACTACTTGGCTGGGAAAACCCAATCGACAAAAAATGGGCTATTTTCATCAAGAAGAGCACGGCAGTATTATTGGGGTAATCGAGGATTTCAATTTCTTCTCTCTCCATAATCCAATAGAGCCATTGGTAATTACTTTTAACAATGAACCAAGCACCAATATGATAGTCAGGTTCAAGTCTGGCGATGAAGAAAAAATGATTGCGGATGTTAAGTCGGTGTGGGAGGAAGTAGTCCCTAACTACCCTTTCGAATATTCATTTCTCAATCAAAGCCCTAGAGATCAATATGCGGCTGACAAAAATCAAAATACATTGATCACTGCAATGTCGGTATTGTGTATTGTGATTTCGCTGATTGGCCTTACAGGACTTTCGGCATTTAATGTGACCCAAAGGCAAAAGGAAATTGGGATTCGAAAAGTACTGGGTACATTCACGAGTCAAATTATGACTAGCATTTTTGCTGACACACTCAAACTGGTTATTTTGGCAGGAGTCATCGCAACGCCAATCACCTATTTTGTGATCAATCAATGGATGGATAATTTTGCCTATCAAGCACCTTTGAATTTTGTGTTATTGATCATTGCCGTTTTAGTGACCATAGTGCTTACTTTTATGATTGTTAGCACGAATGTGATCAAAACCGCCAGAAAAAATCCTACCGAAACCCTAAGGCAAGAATAGCTATAAGTATTCTTCAAACTAAGTTAATGACAAACTCACTTTACTTATAAACCCATAAAACTTACTTTTCCACATGGAAAGGGGCTCCATAGCTTCAGTCAAGTCATGTAATTCTTTACGCTGATCGCTTAGTTGAGGAATCCCTAAGTAGTCGATACTCGGTATGATCTTATGTAGTATTTTTCTAGCCGTTTCCATCTCGTTGGTTTCAATAGCCGCTGTTAAAAGCACTAGTTCGACTGGCAATGTCTTGCTATAGAAAGACAAACTGGTCGAAGAGTTTTTGGGCTGAATCAACTTTGATTAAAGTGTCACAACTTTCAATTAAAACTCCTTGGGTGTCAAAAATCATTGCTTGGATTTTCGGGGCTACCTCATTGAATTTTATTTGATCGATATGTTTCATCCAATCAGCGATTTGGTAGGTCTTAAAAAGGCTTTTTTGACTAGAGTCAAAGCCCTAATTCCATGAACAAATGCTAAAATGAAGGCTCATCGATGTTTAAAAGTAAAGCACTACCCCAAAGTAAAGGGATAGTGCCTATTCATTACCAATATTATGGTGTGACCTTATAAATCATAGACAACCGACAATAAATAATAGCGCTTTTGAATAAAGTATTCATAAGTACTAATCAGGCTTTCTGAAAAAGAGTCTCTTCTAACTCCCGTGGTATTTAGCAAATTCATTCCTGTTGCTTTAAACTCCCACTTGCCCCCTTCCTTTCTGTAACTCAACTTAGCATTTAATATATCATAAGTGCTTTGAGTATCATTGCCTGTGTTCTTATAAATATTGTACTCATAGTCCGTATCCAGCCTAAAGCCTTCTAAGAAGCGGAAAATTAAGCTCCCTGTAGGTTTGTGGTTTTCGAACTTACTCATGGTAGTATTGGCTTGGTAATTATTGAAGGATACTTCGTACCCAAGATTGAGCTCAACTGATTTTAATAAAGTAGTAGAAAGCCCTGCCTTATACGTCTGTAAAAAGCTTACGTTTTCATTGGCAATATCACTGATTCGGTTGTTTGTGACAATGCGCGACCAATTCCCTGAAAGACTGACACGATAATTGTCAAAACGTTTATCAATGCTGGCGTTGCCCGAAAGATTTTCATTGGCCAAATCTATATTCACTGGCGTATTTACCCTTTCTAACCCACTAAAGTCGATGATATTAGTGATGTCATCGTACCTTTTTTGGTAGCTCAAACCACCGGATACATTCAAAAAGTTATACATATTGAAATTGAAGTAATTCAGGTTAAGGTTATGATACCAGCTGTTATCCAACACGGAGTTTCCTGTAAATAACGAATTGTAGCTTTGCACTATAATACCTTGAGCCGCATTCTGGATGTCTGTAAAATCAGCATTGACCGAGTAGTTTAAGCTCAATGAATGTGAGTTTCTAAAATTATACTTGGCATTAACTGAGGGTAAAAGAAGCATTTTATCAAACCCTTCTGTAACCCCATTCTGTCTGTTCTCAATTTGATATTGGTGCAAGCTTAAGCCTGGACTGAACACTAGGTTGCCCAGCTTAATCTTGTAAAATAGGCCGAAGTAGTAATCGTTAAATGAATAGTCCACTAGATTATTCAAGCTCGTTTCATTGAACGGACTAGTGTTGCCATCGCTCATTTTTTCTAGAAGACCAGAGCTTAATTCTTGGCTTGTGCTATTAAGGCCCAACTTAAAATTGATGTGGTTGGTGTTGTTTAAAATACGATAGTAGTTGGCAGCGGCTTCGAGCTGTTCTGTACCAATATTTTTCAATTGAAGTAAATTATAAGGGCTATTGCCTGTGATAGGAATGACTGCTGCAAAGGGCCTTTGCGTTGCCATCAGGTTATAACTTGGGTCTTGCTCTTGGCTTTTGTAAGCCGTTTCAATAGAAAAAACATTCTTATCGTCTGGTGCATAAAATGCCCTCAACTGCTGCTCTACAGCATAGGGGTGTTGCGTGCGCAGTCCATTAATATTGTTGGTAGTATTATTAAAAACTGAGCTTTGAAGACTTGAGTTTTGAATGTCTGAGATCCGCACGAATAGGTTATAATCTACCTGAAAATTAGCGCTTGGTGAGTAAGTGGCCCCTAGTTTAAACAAACCAGAAGTACTCTGCACATTTGATTGGGTGCTTAATAGTTCTTTGTTCTCTCCTGATTGCAGTACGTACTGGCGTTCGGAAACGGAGCCCAAAGTGTTATTAACCTTTGAGCCAATCGCAAAGCCTGCAAAACTAATTTTGTCGCTTGGTGTCAAGTTAAAGCTTAACGCCCCGAGTTGATTATTCAATTCCTGCGCACTGTTTCTTTCCGCCATCGGAATACCCAATTGATCTGAGCTCACGTTGAAATTAGATCCTGTTCTGCTTGATAGCCCACTCAGTCCGCCAGAGAACCTAAAATAATCGTTCATGCTAAAGGCCAAATCGCCAACATTATTGGCATCACCAATAATGTTGAGGCTCGTTTTCTCATTATAATAAAAGGCATTAGCATGCGCTTTATACCTGCCCTCTGGACCTCCAGCCGCCTCAACGTCACCGAAAACCAGATTCTTCATGTCTTCCTTTAACAGAATATTCAAAGCCAGTTGCTCACTGTTGTTCACTCCGCTTAGCGGGCCTACATCATTAAAATTCTGTAACACCTGCACCTTATCCACCGCATTGGCGGGTAGGTTTTTAGTCATCAGTTTAGTATCACCGTCAAACGCTTCCTTCCCATCAATCAAGAGTTTATTTATTTTTACCCCCTGCACCTTCACTTGACCGTTTTCATCCACTTCAAAGCCTGGTAAGTCCTTGAGCACATCTTCTAATTTGCGTTCATTGCCTTGAGTAAACACATCTACTTTATAAGTAATGGTATCTCCCTGTATGAGAATAGGCATTTCCGACACCACTTCTACATCACCAAGGTTCCTCTCATTAGTATTCAACTGAATTGAAACAGGCAATGATTGGGTATCCTTTGCTGTGAAGTATTGCTCAAAGGGCAAAAACCCAATAAACGATACTTTCAGTTGATAGACTTTGCCCTCTTCCAGTAATAACCTAAACTGACCTTGATTATTGGTTACCCCAAAAGAGGCAATCGTGTTTTTGGTGGTGTCCATGGCCATTACATTGGCAAATTCTAAAGCATAGCCAATGGAATCTCTGACCTCGCCTAAATAAACCACCTTTTGTTGCGCCTGAAGCCGATTGGCCATAAGGGAGGCCATCGCGACTAAAAATATAAATGCTGCTTTTTTCATGTTGTGAGTTTTTGACCTTTGGGTTCGAAAATCTAGTTGCCGCCTATTTCAATTTTTATCGTTTTTCCATCTCCATTCCCTTGGCTGAACTTCTTCATCATTTCTTTTGACTTCTCTTCGGTTATAATTTTCAGTTCTTCTAGAGTTACCTTTTTTCCCTTTGATGGCTTTTTGATTTTCACCCCTCCCTCTGGGTTCAGAATTAATTTGGTGCAGAGGTAGGTGGTTTTACCATCGGTGACTTCCATGATCAAACCGGGTAAACCCCAGAAGTTATCTGGCCCCTGAGAAACTGGTATTTCGGGAGTATACCAAGCTTCCATTTTAACAGTATCGATACGTGTAGCGGCTTGGCTGTCGTCATTGTCAAAAGAAATGACGTTTCTCTCTACCATTTCTGTCAAAATAGCTTTCTGTGCATTGTAGTTTCCTATCTTCTTAGTTTCGTTGGTCAACTCCCACTCATAATTTTTAAGGGTACTTTCCACTAAGAATAGTTTACCAAAAACCTCTGTTTCATTCACAAAGAGGTCTTTTGCGTTGTTTTTATATTTTATCCCTCCGCCAGAAGAAGAAATTCGGAGGCCATTAAAAGAAGATGAAACGCTAGTACCTCCACCAGACGCTGCTCCTCCTAAACTTTCCACCTCTGCCCAAGTGGATTCCGTCAAATTGAATTTCAGTTCGTATTCTTTCTGGCCAGCCTTTTTTAGGCTTTCCTGAATTTGTTGCTCCATCTCTGGCGACATATTACTTCCCTTAATACTTATGCCACCCATTTTGCGAGCAGATTGATAAGTAGCAATGCCTTGAAAGTTTTGTGCGTTAAGAGTGAGCGTTCCTGCCACTAGAATGCCCAGCACCAGCATGATTGTTTTCTTCAGCTTTTTCATTTTTGAGTTGTTTAATTGAATACAAAAGAGTTCCTATTCAATCAAACCCATAGTTAACCAGTGTTAACGAGTGTTAAGCCTTGGTGCGCGCGCAGTGCGATTCCGTATATTTGATATGTGAGAAAGCAAAAGTTCAAAACCATTATCTATCTGATTTCCTTTACGGTACTGGTTACCGTAGGCATTCAGGTGTACCGGAATATTCAGAATTACAACCTGAATAAGCAGCGGTTTATGAATGATGTGCAAGTGGCTCTAGACAATAGTATCGAAGGTTATTTTGCAAGTATTGCTACTCAATTTATTCTCTTAAATGAGACTGATAGCCTGATTGAAATGAATGGTTTGAAGGAGATTTATGAAGAAAAAAGGAGCACAGACTCAGCTGGTATCTTTCGCTCTTTCTCTTTTTCGAGCGGCAAAATAATCAATGGAGACACAACTATTGGTGGGATGACAGTGGTAAAAAATTCACAGCCAGGTTCACAACTACGGATGAAAAGTTTGGCTGACGTTAAAGATGCCCTAAAAAGCATCTCCATCACCAAAGGTAGCATTGGACAAACCCGCCTAGACAACCTTCAAGCGCTTACAACACAAATTGTGTTTTCTATGACAGAAGACAGCGTTAATTTTTTATCACTCAACAAGTTTATAGATGAGGAGCTGGGCAGGAAAAAGGTCAACATTAATTATGCTATTGTCAGTACTAGCAAAGATGGGGAAGTAGAACGATCAAGAGAATTCAGCAAAAGTGAGCTTCCGCTGTCTACGCTGACCAAAGCCACCTATGCTTCCTCCAAAAAAATAGAAATGTATTTCGAGAATGCCTCCATCATTATTCTTCAAAGAGGATTGGTGGACTTGCTCATCTCGTTGTTGATTTCAATTTCTGTGATAGGCTCTCTGCTTTATCTATACAAGATAATCAACCAACAAAAGCAATTGGCAGAAATCAAAAACGATCTGATCAGTAATATTACACATGAGTTTAAAACACCTATTGCTACGGTGACCTCAGCCTTAGAGGGAATTGCCAATTTTAATAAACAAAACGACCAAGAAAAAACAGCCAAGTACTTAGACATCTCGAATGATCAACTCAAAAAGCTCAACCTTATGGTAGAGAAACTTTTGGAAACTGCCACTTTAGATAGCGATGAACTGACCTTAAAAAAAGAGCCCTTACTCCTTAGCGCACTGCTTGAGGCAATGGTAGAAAAATACAAAATGCTTGCAGGAGATAAGCGCCTTACTTTTGTAACACCCAATACTGATGTGGTCGTTCAGGCGGATCCTTTCCACCTCGAAAATGCACTTTCGAACCTTATTGATAACGCCATTAAGTATGGGGGTAATGCAATACAGGTGGTTTTAACTCCATTAGGCGGGCATACCCAAATCGTAGTGCAAGACAACGGTGGCCACATAGAAAAGAGTCAAAAGGAAAGGGTATTTGACAAATTCTATAGGATACCCACAGGAAATCAGCACGATGTTAAAGGTTTTGGTATCGGACTTTACCATACTAAAAAAATTATTGAGAAGCATGGAGGTCAAATTCATCTCATATTAAAACCTCAGCTTACCCGTTTTGAAGTAACCATATAATGAGCGAAAAAATCAAAATACTCCTGGCAGAAGATGAGCCTGCCTTAGGAACAATCATTAAAGAAAGCTTAGAAACGAGAGGCTTCGAAGTGATTTTTTGTGAGAATGGCGAACAGGCACTTCACCTGTATAAAAAGGAACTACCTCAGCTTTTGGTGCTGGACGTCATGATGCCAAAGAAAGATGGTTTTTCGCTCGCCAAAGAAATCCGATTGACGAATAAGAACGTTCCCATCATTTTTCTTACTTCGAAATCGCGTACAGAGGACGTAGTAGAAGGCTTTGGCATTGGAGGTAATGATTACCTAAAAAAGCCTTTCAGTATGGAAGAACTCATCGTTCGGATGCATGCGCTACTGGATAGAAAACGCAAAAAGGAATCTTCGGAAGAAATCCCGATAGGTCAGTACCTGTTCAGTTTCTCGAAGCAAAAGTTAGTGCTTGGGGGGAGCGAAACCATGCTTACGCATCGCGAAGCACAATTACTTTTTCAATTGAGCGAAAACAGAAACGAGTTAAC
>JBLIES010000083.1:0-14737 GCA_047633135.1 Roseivirga sp. | reverse complement strand
ATCAATAGCCACAGTGTAAAAAGCGGTGGCAATATTCAGGTGGTGTTTACCATACTCAAACTACTGCCTATTTTGGCCATTACCATTGTGGGCTTCTTCTTTTTTGAAGCTGCTCATTTTATTCCTTTCAACCGAAGTGGAAGCAGCAGTATTCAAGCCATTACCATTACAACAGCCTTTTGTCTTTATGCCTTTGTAGGCTTTGAAGCTGCTACATTACCCGCTGGCAACGTTAAAAATCCCGCTAAGACAATCCCCAAAGCCACGATCATCGGAACAATATTCGTAACGGCCATTTACATACTCAGTTCTTTGTCACTTTTTGGGATTTTATCACCAGATCAAATATTGACCTCTGTCGCTCCTTATAGCGATGCTGCAGCCAATTTATGGGGCGAGAAAGCGCGTTATTTAGTGGCTGCTGCTGCTTGCCTGTCGGCTTTTGGTGCGCTGAATGGTTGGGTACTTTTACAAGGACAATTGCCCTTGGCAATGGCTAAAGATGATATGATGCCCAAAATTTTCTCTAAAACGAACAAAAACTCATCGCCAAGTTTTGGTATCCTGATTTCGAGTGTCATTGTCAGTGTTTTGTTGATTGCCAATCAATCCAAGGGACTGAATGGCATTTACGCTTTTGTGCTTTTGATTTCGGCTGTCACAGTACTCATCTCCTATTTGGCTAGCTCTTTAGCCTTCGGAAAATTCATGTTCAAGCGTAGTTATGGCTTTAAGCCTAGTTTCACCAATATCCTCTTACTCATTGTTTCGGTTGGTTTTTCCATTTGGATGTTCATTGGCTCTGGCCTTGAAGCCAATTTATGGAGTTTGGGAGGCATCGCTGCCGGATTACCGATTTACTACTATTATAAACACAAGAAGAAATGAAAACCTGCCATTCGGAATTTGGAAGAATAAAATCACTTTGGATTAAGTCAGCAGCAGCTGCTTTTAAAGAGCAATCTACTTTGGATAAGGAATGGGAAGCCCTCAACTATTTGGCCTGCCCCAACTATGAACAAGCCATTAACGAGTACCATTATTTCGAAACCTTAGTGAAGGAAGACGGGCTTGTGCTCGACTATTTCGAAACCACTAACTCGGTTCAAATCGACTCCATTTATTGTCGTGATGCGGCCATTGCCACTGATTTTGGAATGGTGATTTGTAATATGGGCAAAGCAGGTAGAATCAACGAGCCCAAGGCACAAATGGCGGCTTTCCAAAAGGCTGGCATTCCCATTTTAGGTGTAATTGAAAGCCCTGGTACTATCGAAGGTGGAGACGTGGCCTGGTTAGATGGAAAGACCTTGGCGGTCGCTCATTCTTACCGTACCAATCCCGAAGGAATTCGGCAACTCAAAGCCATGCTCAACCCAAAAGGCATTGAGGTCTTAACGGTCGATCTGCCACATTACAAAGGCCCGTTAGATGTATTTCACTTAATGTCAATCCTTAGCCCAGTGGATCAGGATTTGGCGGTAGTTTATTCTCCTTTAATGCCGATTAGCTTTAGAAAGGAATTGATTCAGCGGGGCTTCAATTTGGTTGAAGTGCCTGATGAAGAGTTCGAATCGATGGGCTGTAATGTTTTGGCTGTCGCTCCTCGGCAATGCTTGATGGTTGCCGGCAATCGGATTACAGAAGCCAGATTGAAAGCAGCTGGCGCCACAGTACGCACTTATGAAGGTGCAAATATCAGCGTACTCGGTGGTGGTGGCCCTACTTGCTTGACAAGGCCGATGGAAAGGGAGGTTTGAGTTTAGAAGTCAGAGGTGGGAAGCTAGAAGTTGGAAGTTTGATTTTGGAAGTAAGATTTTAGATTTGATAAAAAACACTATTCTTGGATTAGGAATGGAAGATAGACCAAAATTAAAAGTCCCTTTGTCAGTTGGAGACAAGGTTTTAGAGTCAGTGGGCTGGTTGGCCTTGATTGGGGTTTGGGTTTTAGTAGTGTTTAATCATCAGCAATTGACTGGTAAAATCCCCATTCACTTTAATGCTGCTGGCGATGCCGATCGTTTTGGAGGAAAAGTAATGTTTTTTCGCTGCCTATCGTTGCCATAGTCTTGTTCCTTGGATTATCGATTTTGAACCAATATCCTCATGTTTTTAACTACCCCACTGAAATGAAAGAGGGCGATGCGCTGAGACAATACACCAACGCAACTCGGTTGATTCGATTGCTCAAATTAGCACTGGTGCTGATTTTTGGTTTGATTGTATTTCAAACAATCCAAAATGTACTCGGCCATTCAGATGGGCTTGGGGCCTGGTTTTTACCTGCCACTTTAAGCTTGATCTTTCTTCCGATCCTATTTTACATCATCAAATCAATTAAGAAAAAGTAAGTCCACTTCAAGTTAGAGAGACAGCAGCTAAAGTGGATGCAAAAGATGACAACACAAATCAGCCTAAAATCAATCTACTAGTTGAATGAGTATATTCTTCCTTTTTCTAAATTTGCAATATGGATGGTACTTTAAGAGCAAACATTGAAATAGGTATTGAAGTAAATATTGTGTTAAAGCAAGACCAACGCAACGGTAAGTTAACACATGGCGTAGTACTCAACATTCTTACCAAATCGCCAAAGCATACCCATGGCATTAAAGTAAGGTTAGAAGATGGCCAAGTAGGCCGTGTAAAAGAAGTTTTAGCAGGATGAGATTGACAGGCAGCATTATTTTAAGGATCTCTGCGTAAACCGCTGTCTCGTTCTCCTTGACCCTCATTAATAACTATCACGAAGAAAAGGTTAAGTCCCTCGAAGATTGCCTTCACCTTTTGGTAGAAACTATGCTAGAGACTCAGGTGGATTATTCACTGGTATTGACGACTTACGAAGTGAAAGAACACAGACCACACAAGGACTTGTAAAAGCGATCAAAGGACGCAAAAACCTCGGTGTAGTCGCAGATGAGAAGAAGGCGCTTGTCCTCTGGAAAAATGCAGCTGAACTTTTCAAAATTGATATCAGCAAACTTTAAAAAGTTCGCTTATTTGTGAATCATAAATAGTTGTTAATAATATTCTCGAAAAGTTCTTGTTGACCGCTGATCTTTTGAGGTTCCCCATTGGTATTGGCCAATTGAGCAAGGTCTTCGAGTAACAGCTTACCGTTTTCGAATTCTTTTCCTTTGCCACTATCAAATGTAGCATAGCGATTGGCAAGCCGCTTTTTATAGCTAGAGTTCTCCAATATCTCGTGCGCAGCAAGCAATGCCTTGGCAAAAGTATCCATACCGCCAATGTGCGCGAAAAAAATATCGGCCAAGTCAGTGCTGTTTCTTCTGGTTTTCGCATCGAAATTGATGCCCCCGCCTTTAAAACCTCCAGACTGCAAAATGATCATCATGGCTTCGGTGACTTCTAATACATTCACAGGAAATTGGTCAGTATCCCAGCCATTCTGGTAATCGCCACGGTTGGCATCCATACTGCCAAGCATGTCTGCATCAGCTGCCATTTGCAGTTCATGGGTGAAAGTATGCTGTGCCAAAGTTGCATGATTGACTTCTAGGTTAAGCTTAAAGTCATCATCTAAACCATATGCTCTAAGGAAGCCAATGACCGTTTGTGCATCGAAATCATATTGATGTTTAGAAGGTTCAGAGGGTTTAGGTTCTATTAAGAACGTGCCTTTAAAGCCATTCTTCCTAGCGTAATCACGCGCCATCCCTAAAAATCTGGCCATATGATCGAGCTCTTTTTTAGTTTTGGTATTCAAAAGCGACATATAGCCTTCTCTTCCACCCCAAAAAACATAGTTTTCACCGCCTAATTTAATGGTGGCATCAATGGCATTCTTCACCTGAGCACCAGCAAAAGCTACCACATTGAAGTCTGGATTAGTAGCCGCCCCATTCATGTAACGAGGGTTAGAAAAGAGATTAGATGTACCCCAGAGAAGCTTTACCCCCGAAGCATCTTGCTTTTGCTTAGCATAGTCTGTTATCCATTGAAGCCTCTCTTCTGATTCTTTCAGGCTATTGCCCTCTTCTATCAAATCGAAATCATGAAAACAGTAGTAAGGAGCGCCCATCTTAGTAATGAATTCAAAAGCTGCGTCCATTTTATCGGTGGCCCTGATTTTTACATCTGCCGCAGTATTCCATGGAAAGTCTTTAGTGCCAGCGCCAAAAGGGTCAGCTCCAGTGCCGCAGAAGGTATGCCAATAGGCAATTGCAAAACGAAAATGCTCTTGCATCGATTTTGATCCAACCATTCTATCGGCCTCATAGCATTTAAAAGCCAGAGGATTATCTGACCCTTTTCCCTCGAAAGGAATTTGGGGAATTCCCTTGAAATATTCTTTCGTCCCCAATGTTAGTTTTACCTGTCCCATGCGCTGATTATGCTTTTAATTTTTCTAAATCGTTTTTCCAGACTTCATAGGCCTTTTGGTAGGCTAGAGTATCAGTATCTGCTTGATAGGTTCTTATGATCTCTAATTTCGAAAAAGCTTCTTGCTCATTCTCGTAGCAGCCAATCGCTACACCTGCCGCCCTAGCAGCACCAATTGCCCCGTTGGTCTCAACCATTTCGATCTTACAATCCAATATTGAAGCGATGGTAGTAGAAAAAATACTGGATTGAAAGAGGTTGTCATTGCCTACTTTCATCAGGCTTACATCAATACCCATTGCCTTCATAATTTCTATTCCATAGACAAAAGAGAAGGCTATGCCTTCTAAAGCGGCCCGAATCAAATGGCCTTTCCCATGGGTATTGAATTGTAGGTTCATCCAGTGGGCGCCCAAGTTCTGATTTTCTAGAATCCGTTCGGTACCATTCCCAAAGGGGAGCATTGTTAATCCATCAGCGCCCACCGCGACCTTGCTCGCCATCAATTCAAGTTGATTGTAATCCGTATTTATTTCTCCGATCATTTTCCTCAACCAACTGTATTGAATCCCTGCGCCATTGATGCACAACAACACCCCAATCTTTGGGTCATTGGCTTGGTGATTGATATGGGCAAATGAATTGACCCTAGACAATGGATCGAAAATCGGTTGATCCACTACGCCATAAACCACGCCAGAGGTTCCTCCAGAAGCAGCAATCTCTCCGGGATTCAATACACCCAAAGCCATGGCGTTATTCGGTTGATCGCCCGCTTTATAGCCAATTTGAATCCCTGAGTTTAAACCCAATAACTGAGCAGATTCAGCATTCAAGACACCATGATTAGCAATCGATGGATAATGAGGGGGCAGAAGTCCTGAGTCAAATCCGAAGTGATTAAGAATATCTGTCGAGATACTGTTCTTTTTAAAATCCCAAAAAATGCCTTCTGATAAGCCCGTGATGGTAGTAGAGATTTGCCCCGTCATTTTCATGGCAATGAAATCTCCTGGCAGCATGATTTTATAAATCTGTGCGTAAAGCGTTGGCTCGTTCTCCTTGACCCACTTTAATTTAGAAGAAGTGAAATTTCCTGGGCTGTTCAGTAAGCTGCTCAGGCAATTGTCAGGGCCAATGGCTTCAAAAGCCTCCTCTCCAATTTTCACAGCCCTGCTATCACACCAAATAATAGCAGGTCGGATACTTCGCTGGTTTTCATCCACCATCACCAATCCATGCATTTGATAAGAAATGCCGATCCCTTGAATAGTCATTGGTTGATCAACCTTCGCCAGTAGCTTAGCCGTCACTTTTTGAACACATTCCCACCACATTTCTGGGTCTTGCTCAGCCCAGCCTATTGTTGGTGCGTCAATGGGCAGTTCCTGTTCGGGAAAGCTGGCTATTGCCAAGGTATTGCCTGTTTTAGCATGGACCAGGGCAGCCTTTACCGATGAACTTCCAATATCGTAACCTAACAAATACATAAAATCTATCGCCTTAATTCCTCATCAGTTTGAGGGTTAATCTAAACATTTCTACTTCATTTTCTAGTGGATAAAAGGCTATTCTAAATTGAAATTTCATTTCTTCACTTGATTTTATTCATTACACTTTGATTGTTAAGCCCTATATCCGCTACTTATTGGTCATCCTATGCTTGGTATTTATTGCCAATAAGAGGGTGATTTATCCGTGGGTATTAGACCCTGAACTCGGTCAACCATTCAAGATTATAGTCCTTTCTTATCCTAATTTACCCGAGGCCATGCTCGGCACTCTGCTGCACACGCAGAATACGTTAGCCGTCTAATTTAAAAAATAGACTCCGTAAAGCTTCGGTATATTGGATTGCACTTACTTTGACATCAGTTTTCGTAATCACACAGGTGCTTAAAATCCATAATACAGGAGGACGGAACAGATCTGATCCCTAAGACTTAATCGCTTTTCTCATTGGCCTAATTTCAACCATCAGCATGATAAAAACATTTGGCATCGCAAAAGAAGCTTGAGTTGGTCAACTCTTGATCAAATCTATTGTCTCAATAGATTATTCAAATCAAAAACCTTAGCTTAAACAATCATTTGACGCAGTAAAACTGACAGCCCCCTAAGCATGAAATATCCATTAATCATTATTTGCCTTTTATGCACTTCAGTGCTCAAAGGCCAGGACATTCAATTCCAAAAAAGCAACAGGTTTATGCTAGGCGAACCGAATGAAAAGTCCGCTTCGATTGGGGTTGGCGATATAGACAATGATGGAGATATCGATATTATAGTAGCGAATGGAAGACATTGGCCGGAGCAAAACCGAATTTTCTTTAATAACGGATTTGGCATATTCACTGTCGCCATGCCACTAGATGATATCCGAGAAACGAGCTATGCGACAGAGCTTGCAGATTTTGATGGAGATGGTGATTTAGATATCGCGGTGGGGAATGACATGGCCCCTAACGCACTCTATTTCAATGATGGCAAAGGTAAGTTCACTCGGACCCAAGGCTTCGGTAAAGATTACGCTCCCACTCGCAACCTGACTGTCGGAGATATTGATGGTGACGGTGATATCGACATTTTAATCACCAATCGCGGTGTGGTTAACGAAATCTGCTTGAATAATGGCAAAGGTGTTTTTGACATCACTATAGACTTTGGTGAAAAGGATGATTCTACTATCGATGTAGAAATTGCAGATATTGACGGTGATAAGGACCTCGACCTCATTCTAGCCAATAGAGACGGGCAACAAAATTATGTTTACCTCAATAGTGGCAACTTAACTTTTACAACTAAAATCCCTTTTGGTACTGGTAATGACGAAACCAGAGCGGTAGCCATTACCGATTTTAATAAGGATGGAATTTTAGATATTGCTGTTGCTAATATTGGTGAGGCCAATCATATCTATTTTGGGAATGCTAATATGGAGTTTAACCAAAGTATAATTTTTGACGAGAGCGAGGACAAAAGTTATTCTATTACTGTAGCGGACATCGATCTGGATGGTGATATTGATATCATCATTGCTAATTCTGACAGCCCAAATCATGTTTTCATTAACAATAACAACGGTTCAACATGGACCAAAATGGTCTTGAGCGATGAGGCGCACGACACCTACGACATTATCACAGCCGACTTGAATGGCGATAAAAGACCTGATATTATCGAAAGTAATTCTGAAGCTAGCAACCTCTATTACTTCAATCGAAAGTTAAAAAAGAATTGATTATCTAAACCTAGAAAATCGCATCACCGATGACTCATGATGACTTAATGTTTCTCCATTTATTTACTGTAGTGCCCTGCTTAGTGATTGGCACTGTACTACTCGTTATAAGGAAAGGAACTAAGATTCACAAACAATTGGGTCGCATTTATATGGTTTTGATGCTTTTTACGGCAACAGTCACCTTGTTTATGCCCTTTCATGGCCCTACCTTACTCAATGATTTCGGATGGATTCATCTGTTTAGTATACTTACAATTACACCGTTCTTACTGCTTACTTGGCGATTAAAAAAGGAAAAGTCAAAGTGCACAAACGCAAAATGGTCTTACTCTATTTTGGGGCATTAATTATTGCTGGAGACTTTACTTTCGCGCCAAGACGCTATTTAAATGTACTTTTATTTTAATTTCGAATAATGGAAAAACTAGATAAGGCTAAGCTGCCGTTAACTTATACTGTCAAAGAAGGCGATCAACTTCCCGAGTTATGTCAACAGATTTATAATGATCAAAGCTACTATATCCAAGTAGCCAGATACAATGGTTTGGATAAGTTTAGGAATCTAAAGGCTGGAAGTGCGTTGATTTTTCCTCCAATGGTATCTCCCGAGCAGTAACTAGGGAATCTCTTAAGCACGACTTTATAATTTCGAGAGAATTAATAAAGACGGCATTAAAGAAATGAGCAATAGATTAAAACCAATGCAACCCTGATCTACCGATTACTGTTTGCCGAATATCAATTCGTTTTAATCACAAAGGTAATTTCTCCACGAGAGGTCATGGCTACCGCCTTTGATGGATCTGTTTGAGTAAACAACAGTTTCTCTACTTGCTTTTTATAGAATTGTATGACCGTGTTATCACTGATTGTTGTTCCAGGGATTTTGGTCACATTAATTACAGTTCCTCGGTCATCTACTTCAATTCTAAATTTGATAATACCATCAATTTGAGATTCATCCTTTTCTGCTGGTGGTGCTTGCCATTTCCAACCTTCAAGGCTGAGGCTTACACCAAGATTTGCTCCACCAGCCTTTGAGCCATTGGCAGTTGCTTTACCTGTTGGATCACCCATATTACCTCGGGTATCTGCCACTTTTCCTTGGTTATTAGATGCTGGGTCAGTGCTATTCGTGTCGGTCTTTTTACCTCCACCCATTACGGCACGTTCATCGACCACAGGTTTTGGTTTAGGCTTTGGTTTTTCCACCACCTTCTTTTCTTCAACAGGAGGCGTTTCTACTTCTTTTTTCTCTTCTACCTTTTCAACCTTCTTCTCCTCTACTTTTACTGCGCTTTCGGCCTTTTGAACAACCTCTGCCTTCACTGTCTCTTGAGGTGTTTCTTTTACGACTTCCTTAACAACTTCTTTCACCGGTTCTTCAGGTTGTTGGATAGGGGCTACTTTTACTTCCTCCACAGGAGTTTCTTCGGTTGGTGCTTCTACAGGCGCTTCTTCACTTTCTACTTCAGCATCGGGCGGAGTGTCATTTTCAGTATCCTCTATTTGAGCATCGTTCTCCCTTTCTAAGTCACCAAAACCCGCTTGCTCTAAGCCAAAATTAAGCTCAATACCATATTCTGGAATTGGTGGGTCAGGTTGACGCCAAGCCACAAGAAAAATCAACAAAAGGAACAAAGAGCCGTGCACAATGCCCGACATAATCATGCTAAATTTCCTGTCCTTTTTTTCTTGCTCCGTCATCCTACTCAGGTTTCGTTACAACGGTTACCTTTTGCTCTAATTTGGCTGCTATACCAGCCACCTTAATCAAAAACTCTGAAGCCACAGACTTATCGACATGTAGCGTGACCGACCCTTCAGGACCATTGATTACTTTTTTCAGTTCTTGTTCGAGACTATTCAAACTGACCTCTTTATCATTCACGTAATAGCGTAAATCTTCAGTAATAGTCACGCTGTTTTTCTGCATAACAATATTTGAAGCTGCCGCTGAAGGTAAATTCACAGGCAAGCCAGAAGGTGTGATAAAAGAAGATGTGAGCATAAAGAAGATCAGTAACAAGAACACAATGTCTGTCATCGATGACATGCTGAAATTAGCATCAACCTTATGTTTGGTTCTAATATCCATTATTGAGGCTCTTGAAGTAAGTCAATAAATTCTACAGAGGTATATTCCATGTAATGAATGGCCTTCTGCACTCTAGAAACCAGGTAATTATAGCCGAGGTAAGCAATAATACCTACAACCAAGCCCAATGCAGTTGTAATCATGGCTTCATAAATACCGGTAGATAATAGCTTAGGGCTCACAGAGCCTTCTTCTTGCGCTATGGCAATAAAGGCTTGAATCATGCCCGTAACAGTCCCTAAGAAACCTATCATTGGTGCTGCTCCCGCAATGGTAGCCAATAAAGAAAGGTTCTTTTCTAATTTGTACACCTCGATTTTACCCACATTTTCTATGGATGCCTCAATAGTTTTCAAAGGACTCCCAATTCTGTGAATTCCTTTTTCAATCATTTTAGCAATAGGAGCATCTTTTTGAGAGCATAATAATTTCGCTCCATTGATATCTCCGTCTAAAACGAGGTTTTTGATTTTATCCATAAACTCGAATGGAGTTTTAGAAGCTCTATTGATACTCCTATAACGTTCGAAGAATATAAAGATGGCGGTTACCCATAAGGCCAACAATGGGACAAGCCAAATACCCCCTTTTAATAATAAATCAAACCAAAATAAAGGGCCACTACTTTCTACTGCTACGTTAAGCGTATCAGCGGTGGCTAGTTCTTGAATAAATGTCATTTTAGTATTTAATTGCCCAGACTGTGTTACCGTATTTCTCTCTGTAGCTTGTCAAGTTTGCCTCAGCATCTTTCATCGAAGTTATGCTTTCCATTAAAAGACCAACTCGATGATAAACAAAACTACCCGCTGGTTTCAATAAGTAAGCAGAGCTGCCAGATTGCACTATTTCCTCCCCTAAGTCTTCTGCCAAGTCTTCATCAAAAAAACTACCGACTACAGCATAATAACGTCCGTCAGGGGCCTCTATTGCAAATAGCTCCGCAGGTATTTCAACAGGGACTACCAACCTTTCTGGCTCAGGTGTAGGTTCTGGTCTCTTTTCTTCAATTTTTTCATCTGGCACGACAGGTTTGAGTTCTTCTTGAGTATAAAACCCAAAATAATAGACCGCAGCAACGATTAAGAGTATGATTAATATAGCCAACCAAAGTATCCCACCCTTTTTCTCTTCCTCCTCTTCTCTTTTGATAGCATTCGGTTGTTCTGGCTTAGGTACCTCAGCAGCAATGACGGGTTCTGGCTCAGGTTCTGGCTCAGGCTCAAGTTCTGGCTCTGGAGTTACTTCAACAACTACTGGCGAAGTATCCTCAATAGTAGGGTTTGATTCCTCCGTAGTGAGATCTATTTCCTCAGTTATATCTTCAATTGGACTTAAGTCATCAATATCGTCTAAGCCAAAATCATCATCCGTTGCTTTTTGCACAGGGCTAACCTTTGATTTACTTTTTTTCCTGTTGTCGCCTGAAGCGATATCCTTCTTTTTTGCAGCCATTTGAAGTTTGTCTTGGTTGATATTGTTTCAAATTAACAAAATATCACCACGATATTAAAAATGTGAGTCCCTTGAATGTATAAAAATCAGAAAGAAACGGTTAATCCACCTAAAAATTGAATCCCTCTGGCTTTATAATTCAAATATCGCTCGTATTCCTGTCCGAAAATATTTTTGAATTGAAGGAAAACAGAGACCCTTTCGCTCACATCATAATCTCCTCCAATATTCAGATCGATGATGTCATCTAACTCTACTCTGGTATTACTTTCTCTATTCAAACCGACTAAACCGCCTAAGTAGTACAGGTCGGCAGAGACTTTCAACTTATCAATAGGGAAAAATGAATTATTGAATACCGCTTGATATTGTGGCTTATGGTAAGCATCTGCCAAAGTGTTAAGTTGATAATCGAAGAAATCGAATCGCAAAGCACTGCGTACAGCACCTTCCTTTTCATACACTACTTCGCCATAAACATTAGTTCTATTTACCTCACCACCATCATAAAGCACCTCAAAACGAGTAGAGTCAGTAATACTATTGGTGAAAAATGCCAGCCTTTGAAGCGAAGCCATAGATACACCCGCATTGACTCTCAATCCTCTCGTTAAATCCAAATTGATGCCTCCATAAATATCGTTCAGCTTCTCAGTATTCAGCAAAGTGAAATCTGATTGTAGAAATGCATTCTCACTTGAGAAATCCTGAAATGAGTTAAACTCTAGGTCTCCTTCGTATCCTGCATATACATTGATGCTAGATGTCGGGCTGAGATCAACCCTGAATGAAGGATATATCTTAAAACCATTTTCAGCCGTGGTGGTGATTTGTGTTAAATCATCATTATCAGTTGCCAAGTTGGCGCCTGCTGTCAGGCTAAATTTCTTACCAAAATAAGAAAGCCTTGGTTTGAAGTTATAATAATTACGGCCTATGCGCTCGGTGTCTTCTATGTTAGCGAAGGTGACTAAGCCTCGTAAATCGAAATGTAATTCATTGGTAAAATTGTAACCATAACCCATATCGAAGTTGAAGCGGCTTTCTCTGGCCTCGAAATTATCTCTGAAAAAGTCCCAATTAGTTCTAAAGTGGTAACTCACCACTTCGTCTAATGCTGTTTTTTCTACAGCCGCTCTGGCGGTAAAGCTGGTAAAGTTCCTTTCAATTAGGGCTGGGGTTAAGTCTAAAACAGGATCGTAACCATAGAAATGCACTTTTCTACTGCCATACTGAATGTCTCCTGAAATGGTATTCGTCCCATTGAAAAACTTACCTCCAAGTACCACATCCGTTCTACCGTCACCAGAATTTTTATCAAAAACAGGCCCTCTGGAAGATGATCTATGTCTTATATAAAGGTTGTAGAGATAGGTAGGGTTGCGCACAGAACCTAAATAAGCTTCTCCCATTAAAGTCCCAAAGTTACCGTAACCCAATTTGAAATAATTCCCAGTGATTTCCTTTTGCTTTTCATTCATCACCAAGTTGACGGCCCTGAAATTTGGCTGAATGGGTGTTAAATTAAGTGTGTATTCAGTAAAAGAATAGGTTTGCTCCGACTTGGCATTTTGCACTGGCAATTGAGGTATTTTCTCAAAGTTTCTATTCGCTGGAGGCAGCGTAATTTTCCTGTCCTTTCTGATCACGATCTCGGCCTCTTCTAACTGGCCGCCTTGCCCCATCGCTGAAATACTGAAGGCCATGACTAAAATGATTGTAAAAAGTGGTGTTCGCTTCTTCATCTTAATTCCCTCCCTTTCCTGTTGTGTCCGCATTAACTTCTTCCTGGGTCGGAATCTCACCTTCCAGTTTCTTTATAGCTTCTAATTTTACTTTGGCCTGATCAACCACTTCTTTCACAGTAGAATACTGAATTATAGAGTTCACAGTGGCCTTTGCTTGAAACAGCTCATTAAGCGCTATGTAATTATCGGCAATGAGCAAGAATGCTTTGCCCAACCAATTATCGTAAGCAGAAAAGTTCTCATTCATTTCGAAAAGGGTATTAAGCGATTGTTGGTACTTTTTCTGTTGGTAGAAAATCCGCCCTATAATGAACTGTGCCTCCGCTCCATATTCGTTTTTAGCGGTGTTGATCGTTGTTAAGAACTGATCTATCGCTTCGTTAAAGTCACCTTCTGTATAAGCTGATTTACCTAAATACAAGTGGGCTCTATCGCTAGCGTCTTGCGTCACAGCTCCCTTTTCGATAATGTTATTTGCATAAACACGCATTTTCTCAAAATCACTTAATCTATAATAAGACTCTAGCAAACCGAGCCAAGCATCATTTTCTTGACGTTTACTTTTTGCTACCTGCTCTAGTTGTGCGTAGAAATTGGCCGCCTCTTGAAAATCTCCACTCTTGATCTGTAATTCGCCAATACGCTCATAAACCCGATCCATCCCTGTGATTTTACTATCGCGATTGACCTCATAAAAAAGCACTAATGCTTTTTCAGAATCATTCATTCTATAATGACTTTCCGCTTGGAAATATTTGGCTTCGTAAATCAACCCACTATTAGGGTAATTCTTTTTGTAGTCCTCAAAAGCTCCGATAGCGGCATTAAATTCTAGCCCAAAAAAGAGATTCTTAGCAGATTCAAATTCAATGTTTTCTAATGCCTGATTTTCAGGGTGCGCGCTTTTATATCTCGACAAATACTTATCAAATTGAATTGTCTTGTCTTGTAGTTTAAGCGTGTTTTGAAGACCCAACAAGGCCGAATTAGAAACTGCACTAGTGATGTAATTATCTAGTATGGTGATGTAATCAACTTCGGCTTGCTCGTAATCCTCGAGGTTGAAATAAGCCAAAGCTCTACTTTCATAGGCATAAGGAATAAAAGGGCTTTGACTTAATCGTTCAATAATTCGATCAAACCCTTGAATTGAATTCCTGAACTGGCCATCTTCTAATTGAATTTGAGCCTTTTTATAAATTGCATCATCATAATACCTTGAATCAGCATACCTACTGATCACGATATCGAGCGCTTGAATGGCTTCTTCTTTTTTCCCTTGAAAATCTCTTACTACACCGGTTTGAAAGTAAGCATAATCAATATCAGGGTTATTCGTGTTGATCGCACGCTCGTAATAACTAATCGCTGTAGGGTATTCTTTGTCTACGTAATAGCAATCTGCCAAACGAATCATAGCATCATTGAAGTTCTGTTGGTCTTTTGAATTCTCTAAAGCATCGACATATCGCTTAAAGTAAATGCGAGCATTAGAGTAATCACGACTATTGTAATAGGCATAGCCTATGCCGTAATTAGCCTTAACAAAATACTCAGCCCCTCTACTTCTGTTGTTAAAAACCTTTTGGTAGGCATTAATTGCCTGGGGATAATTCTGAGCAGTTGCGAAAGCCTCTCCTTTCCAAAACTGGGCAGCACTTGCTAAATCTTGATCTACTGGATATTGTAAAGACTTATCGAATAGCTGAACAGCATTGTCATATTTCCTAGCGTTATAGAATTCAGTGCCTTTAAAAAAGGTTACTTTCTGGTATGCCTCTTTCAATCGGTCAGATTTATTCTGAATACGCTCGATAAAAATAATCGCTCTGGAATAATCGTTGG
>JBLIES010000082.1:0-14756 GCA_047633135.1 Roseivirga sp. | reverse complement strand
GGACAATGAAAAAGTGGTTTAAAAGATTCGGAATATCCTTCTTGATTTTAGTGGTTTTAGTATGCCTATGGCAATTCAAATTGGTTAATTATGGATTGATGCAGCTAAGAGGTCAGCTGCATATCGTGAACAATACCATACCAATCGAAGCGTATATAAAAGATATAAGTATCCCAGATGCTTTAAGGGATAAAGCCAAACTGGTAGACGGCATAAGGCGATTTGCTTTTGATTCTTTAGGGATTAATTTTTCAGAAAATTATACCGAAATTTTTGACCAAAAAGGAAAGGCTTCAATGTTTGTGGTTACCGCTTGCGACCCATTTAGCTTTACGGCCAAAACTTGGAACTTTCCTATCGTTGGGAATTTTCCTTACAAAGGTTTTTTTGATCAAGAAAAGGCCAAAGAACTGGCAGAAGAGATAAAACTAAAAGATTCTTTAGAAGTCAGTGTTAGGACTGCAGGCGGTTGGTCTACGTTAGGTTGGTTCAAAGATCCAATACTGTCGAATATGTTGAACCGAACAGAGGGTGACTTGGCCAGTCTACTTATTCATGAATTGACTCATGGAACGCTCTTCGTAAAGGACTCAGTCACTTTTAACGAGAACCTAGCTTCGTTTATAGGCGATAAAGGTGCGAGTCTCTACTTGGCGTCAAAGTATGGCTTAGATTCAGAAGAGCTGAGGCGCTACAATACCTCCATCGAAGACGAGGAAAAATTTAAAACCTTTATTCTTGCGGCAGCTCAAAAGCTAGATTCGACCTACAAGAATATTTCAAAATTAAAGAGGGAGGAAAAAATAATCCAAAAGGAGATTACAATGGAAAAACTCTGGGATGATTATGATACATTAACCTTCAAGTTGCCTGTTTATCAAAGCTATCTAAGGAAAAGACAGCCTAACAACACTTTTTTTATGTCATATTTAAGGTATAACTCCCAAGGAGAACTTTTAGAAGAGGAATTAAATTTGCAGTTTAGAGGGAATTTAAAAGCGTATTTGGTGTACCTGAAATCTAAATACCCATCACTTTAATAATTATTTGGTATGGCGTTTGTCAAAGGCAGAATAAAAATTGTTATGAAGTTATTATTCACAATTATTTTAACTGTATTTCTGTCTGTTATTGGTCAAGCTCAAGGCTATAAACTCTCTAAAGAAAAGCCATTTCAGGCGGGCGAAGAGGTGGAATTAAGGGCTACGATTGGTTTTATCAGAGCCGCGGAGGCTACCCTTCAAGTCAGTGATGTAATTTACAATCTCGGGGACAGGCCAACGTATAAAATCGATGTATTTGCACGTACTGCAGGTATTTTCGATGTCTTTTCTTCAGTAAGAGATAATTGGGGAACCTACTTTGACACCACTCAATACGTGCCTCATCAGTTCTATCGATATATTTCTGAGGGTCGTTTTCGCAAGAATGAGATACTATATTTTGATCAAAAAAATAATCAAGTGACAGTCGCCAAACTGGACAAAGAGACACGTAAACTGAAAGAGCGTAAAGACCATGTTATTTCTGATGAAATGCAGGACATGGTGAGTGGCTATTACTACTTAAGAGCAATAGATTTCGATAAAATTAAGGAAGGTGAAATCATTACGATTAACACTTTTTTTGATGATAAAGAAAAACCCTTTAGCATCAAGTTTATGGGGCGCGAAACGATCAAAACTAAATTGGGTAATATTAGGGCTTTGGTTTTGGTGCCTATCATGAAAAAGGATAAACTATTTGATGAGGATAACACGCTTAAAGTCTGGCTTTCGGACGATCTGAATAAAATACCTCTTAAATTTCAAGCGAAGATATTCGTGGGTTATTTGGAGGTAGACGTCAAAAAAGTAAAGAACCTAAGACACCCTCTTGCAATAGTTCAGTAAATCAAGTCGATATTAATTTTAGACCACATATATTTAGATATCTTTGTTTCAACTGAAGGTAAATCAATCATAAACTTTTAAGCGATGAGTGCTAAGCAAAACCACAAAGTTCTCGTGGTAGATGACGATCCGGATATCCTAGAACTATTGAAGTATAACCTCTTGAAAGAAGGGTACGAAGTTAAAATTGCGGAAGATGGTCGCAAAGGAGTTCAAATAGCAAAGAGCTTTCAACCCGCCTTGGTGTTGCTAGATATAATGATGCCAAATCAAGACGGGGTTGAAACTTGTAGACAGCTAAGAGAATTACCAGAATTGGTGAATACTCATATTACTTTTTTGACAGCAAGGGCAGAGGAGTACTCTGAAGTAGCTGCCTTTGATGCGGGTGCTGATGATTACATTACCAAGCCGATCAAGCCGCGGGCTCTCATGAGTAGAATAAGCGCGCATTTTAGAAAAGAGAAGAAGAATAAATCTACCCCTAAGGTGACAGTTGGCAACCTGACCATAGATAAATCTAGTTACACGGTCAGCATTGACGACAATCAATTCACTCTCCCGAAGAAGGAATTTGAATTGTTGTACTTTCTAGCTCAAAACCCAAATAAAGTATTTAGTCGTGACGACTTATTGCAAAACATTTGGGGAACCGATGTTTATGTCTTGGCAAGAACTGTCGATGTACACATCAGAAAAGTCAGAGAGAAGATCGGAGAAGGGTTTATCACTACAGTGAAAGGGGTAGGGTACAAGTTTGATATATTATAATCATCATGCTACTTAATTCCAAAGCGGTTGCCTTGTTTCTGGCTATTCTAGTCGGAATAATTACATCGGCTTTTCTTTCTTTGGTTTCAGAAATATCAATTCAGTCGCTCGTTGTTGGGGGACTGATTTCGTTTTCGGCCACCTATCTCCTCGTTTTTGTCACCTTTGAATTTCTAGTATTCAAGGAAATCAGTAAAATCTACGAGGTGATGAATAAGATTCGAAAGAAAAATTTTTCATTTATTGAAGAGGCAGAAGACCGTAAATACATCAACCCTCTGAAAGGGATTAATAAAGAAATTTACTCTTATGCAGTAGGTAGACAAAGAGAAATTGAGGAGTTAAAAAAAGTAGAAGTCTTTAGAAGAGAGTTTCTGGCCGATGTAAGTCATGAACTTAAAACCCCAGTGTTTGCAGCGCAGGGCTTTGTCCATACCTTATTGGACGGAGCAATTGATGATAAAAGAGTGCGCATTAAATTCCTGAAAAGAGCGGCAAGAAGTTTAGATAGTCTGGACGCCCTGATACATGATCTGCTGACCTTATCTCAGATAGAGTTAGGGGAAACTAAAATGCATTTCGAAAACTTTGATATCACTGAAACAACCAAGGAGGTCTTCGAACAATTCGAAAATAAAGTAGAGAAAAAGGGCTTGCAAATTGGCTTTGATCAAGAGTATAACCAACCAATTTTTGTTTATGCTGATGCAGATAAATTGTACCGTGTCCTGATCAACTTAATCTCTAATGCGAATAAATATACCGATCTAGGTGCAATAACAGTTGGCTTCGATGTTACCGAGGCTAATGTCACCATCTTCGTTAAAGATACAGGGCAAGGAATTCCCCCAGAAAACCTTGCCCGAATTTTTGAGCGATTCTACAGGGTTGAAAAAAGCAGGGCTAAAGGCCGGCAGGGAGGTACTGGGCTAGGTCTAGCCATTGTAAAGCATATCTTAGAAGCCCACAATTCTAAGGTGAGCGTAATTAGTACCATGGGGAAGGGCTCTACATTTAGTTTTAAGTTACCTTTGTCAAAAGAAGCTGAAGTCAAAGGGGTCGAAACCGATAACTTTGATTCACTAATCTAATTTGAGTCCATTCTTCTCCCCAAGGTAATTTGTATGAAAATTAATTTCGAAGATTTAATCTGCTACGAGAACGATCAATTTTTAGTAGTAAATAAACCCGCCTCAATGGCCTCACTTGATGATCGAAATGATCCTCAAAATGTACAGAAGCTTGCAAAGCAATATTCTGAGCAATTATCAGTTTGTCATAGGTTAGATAAAGAAACTTCTGGCTGCTTACTGTTGGCAAAAGGTCCAGAAGCGTATAGGCACGCTTCCATACAATTTGAGAAAAGAACGATAAAAAAGATTTATCATGCTTTTGTAAAAGGGCATACTGAGTTTAGAGATACCCACGTTCAGCTGCCTATTCTGCCTTTAGTTAAGGGCATGGTTGTGATTAACAAAGAAAAGGGCAAAGAAGCAGAAACCTTTTTTACAACATTAGAAAACTACAAATTCAACTCCTTGGTGGAGAGCAGGCCGGTTACGGGCAGAATGCATCAAATTAGAATTCATTTAGCAACGCTCAAGGCGCCAATTATCAATGATGAAATGTATGGCGGAGAGGTGCTATATCTTTCACAGCTCAAAAAAAATTACAACCTGAAGAAAGAAGAAGAGGAAAGGTCAATTATCCAACGATTTGCCTTACACGCCTATGCACTCTCATTCGATAATTTGACAGAACAAGTGACGGTCAAAGCAGATTACCCTAAGGATTTACGCGTGCTTAAAAAGCAGCTGGAGAAGTACAAGAGATAAATACACATGAAGAGTAAACTTTTTTTTATTGCTATATTTTGTTCGTTTTCCTCCTTAGTCTTTGGCCAAGGCTTAGGTACAATTCAAGGCTTTGTTTATGATGGCCAAGAGAAGGAGCCTTTAATTGGGGCAACTATCCAGCTTAATGGTACTAGTTTAGGGGCTGTAACAGACCCTAACGGATTCTTTGTCATAAAAGAAGTGCCTACACAGACCTACAACATCGAGGCGCGCTTTATTGGTTACCAAACTCAAATTAAGTTTAACGTAATCGTTAGATCAGCGGGCAATGTGGACATGATTTTTTCCATGGCGGAAATAGCTGGAGAGTTAGGTGAGGTAATTGTGATATCGAGCCCTTTTCCTACTAAAATTGAGTCGCCCAATTCAATTCAAAACTTATCGAGAGAAGAAATAGCGACCTACCCTGGCGGTAATAATGATATTGCCAAGGTTGTTCAATCTTTGCCAGGGGTCTCAGGTTCTGTTGGCTTCCGTAATGATGTTATCATTCGTGGAGGAGCGCCAAGTGAGAACGTTTATTATTTGGATGGGGTAGAGATACCAAACATCAATCACTTTGCAACACAGGGTAGTGCTGGTGGGCCAGTCGGGCTCTTGAATGTCTCGTTTATAGAAGATGTAACACTCAGTACGAGTGCCTTTGCCGCTCGTTATGATAATGCACTTTCTGGAGTGCTACAGTTTAACCAGAGAAATGGGAATTCGCGAAATCGAAATCTGAATTTTAGGCTTGGAGCAAGTGAGGCTGCGTTAACGTTTGAAGGGCCTTTAACCATGCCCAAGGAAAATGAACAAGCCAAAACAACGTTTATTATTTCAGCGAGAAGGTCTTATCTCCAGTTTCTTTTTAAGTTAATTGGTTTGCCGATTCTTCCAGATTATTGGGATTATCAATACAAAATCAATCATAAGATTGATGACAAAAACGAAATCAACCTGATTGGAATAGGTTCCATTGATGACTTTAAGGTGAATACTCCAGATGATGTGACAGAGGAACAAAAAGCGACAATTGATCAAATTGCAATCATAAAACAATGGACTTCAACCGTTGGAATCAGTTGGAAGCGTAAACTCAATAATGGTTTCATGCGCACCACGCTGAGCGGGAATGTTTTGGATAATGAGTTTACTCGCTATCAGGACAATCAAGCGCAAGAGGGTGTTATTTTTAGTAATAAGTCTCGCGAAGCTGAGCAGAAACTAAGGTTCGAGGTGACTAATTTTTCGGATGATTGGACTTTATCCTATGGACTTTCATTACAAAGAGCGGACTATTCAAACATTACTGAGGATGTTGCAAACAACATTAACTTTAGTTCTAATATTGATTTCTTCAAATATGGTTTGTTCGTTCAAGCCTCTAAATCAGTGCTTGATAATCGATTAGACTTTTCAATAGGCTTTAGGAATGATGGGGATACATTCACTTCGAAGGGGACCAATCAATTGCTTCATTTTTCGCCTAGGGCGTCTGTCTCTTATCATATAACGAAGGAGTGGACACTGAATGCCTCTATCGGTAGGTATTTTAAGATCCCACCTTATACGGTGCTTGGATTCAGGAATAATACCAATCAATTATTGAATCAAGATACTGACTATATCAGGAGTGACCACTATGTGCTAGGCTTAGAGTACCTGCCAAGGACATCTACAAGATTTACCTTAGAAGGATTTTATAAAAAGTATGCGAATTACCCTATATCAGTAAGGAATGGTGTTTCTTTAGCTAACCTAGGAGGAGATTTCGAAGTGTTTGGAAGCGAAGATATTACAAGCATTGGAGAGGGAAGAGCCTACGGGATGGAGTTTTTATATCAGCAAAAACTCAACAAGAACTTCTATGGTATTTTGGCTTATACTCTTTTTTGGAGTGAATACACAGACCTTAACGCAACAGGCTTCCGACCAGCACTTTGGGATAATAGGCATTTGTTAACCTTTACCGGAGGGTATAAACTCAATAAAAACTGGGAGATAGGGATTAGAAATAGATTCTTAGGCAGTGCTCCTTTCATTCCGGTAAATTTGCCAGCCACTGAAGAAGCTTATCCCACTATTATAAATGACTTCGATAGCATAGGACAGGAGCGACTGCAATCATTTAATTCCCTTGATGTGAGAATCGATAAAAAGTGGAACTATACAGGCTGGTCTTTGAATGTATTCTTCGAAATCACTAATCTTTTAGGAAGCCAATTACCACAACCGCCTCAGTATGGACTGGATTTAGACGATAGTGGAGAAGTGATTTTACCCAGAAACCTTATCCTGATAGAAGATGCCAACGGGGGGTCAACCATCCCGACTTTTGGAATCGTTATTGATTTTTAATCCTATCAACTTCAATTCTTTAATCTAACAGGTAAGAAGAAGGTATTTCGCATACATTCGACCCGAAATTTCCCCAAATTTAAAATTGAGCCTAGGCCTACAAGCCTATGATATAGATTTCGAATTTTGGGTTAGTTAAGTCTAGTTTTTTTCTCCGCATTATTTTCATAGCATAGCCCACAGAGATTAAGGTAGTAGCGGTGGCGGTGGTGCTTTGATCTAGGGAAAAATCTTGTCCATCGACAATGGTGTGGTTAAAGATGTCAATGGCCATTAAGCCAATACCAATACTAGGTAGAATGGATTCTATAGACCTGAGGATTGGCGCGCGATTAGTAGATGCATTTCTAATGTCAATTTCTTCGATTTGGCTCAGCAGAATAATGTTATCATTTAGTATAAGTGTACTGTCTGCAAACTCGGCTATACGATCTTCAAAAAAAATGTCATAACCTTTCTGTCGGTAGACAATCTGTGAACCTACAAAGTATTCATACTTGCGTGAAGAACCTTTTTTTCTTGCGACAAGATAAGTCTGAGAAAATGCAGATTGTGATGCTAAAATGAGGCACAATACCACTAAGGGCCATTTCGATTTCATACCGCTGCAATTAACTTAAAAATCTGATTAACAAATGTTAAACTTATACTTTTCGTGTCCAGCCGAATTTATCTTCTATTTTGCCTGTTTTGATTTGATCTAGGGTTTCTAAAACTTTGTTTGAGAATTTACGATCTTGAATGGGGCCCAGCTCAAAAACTTCTTCTTCGAAGCCGAAGTGAGAAATATGAGCGATTGTTGCCGCGGTACCCACGCCAAAGGCTTCTTTCAGTGTGCCGTTACGTGCGGCTTCTACAACCTCTGCCACCGTTACGTCACGTTCTTCTACTTTCACTCCCCACTCGCGAGCAAGAGTTAAAACGCTGTCTCTTGTTATCCCTTTCAGAATAGTGCCGCTTGTTTGTGAAGTTATTAAGGTGTCATTAATAATGAACATTACGTTCATTGTCCCTGACTCTTCAATCAATTTGTGGGTTTTTCCGTCAGTCCAAACCAATTGATCAAAACCTTGTGCCTTGGCTAGTTTGGCTGGGTACATTCCAGAAGAATAATTACCACCAGTTTTTGCAAAACCAGTTCCACCTTCAAAAGCTCTAGAGAATTTTGTCTCTACTTTTACCTTTACTGGCGCTGAGTAGTACGCACCTACTGGGCATGTGATGATCATAAATCTGAAACTCTCGGCCGGACGAATACCAATGTATTCATCAGTGGAAAATACGAAAGGTCGAATGTAAAGCGAAGTGTTTGGCGCATTAGGCACCCAGTCTCTGTCTAAATTGATCAATTGAGTCAGGCCTTCCATAAAGAGCGATTCCGGGACATCAGGAATGCACATTCTTTCTGCGGAGATATTAAGACGTTCTGCGTTCTTTTCTGGTCTGAAAAGTAATACCTCTCCATCTTGATTCTTGTATGCTTTCATGCCTTCAAAAATCGTGATGGCATAATGGAGCGTCATATTAGCTGGGCTCAGCGAAATATTCTGATAAGGTATGATTCTTGGCGAATGCCATTGCCCATCCTTATAGTCTGCTACAAACATGTGGTCAGAATACAGCTTACCAAAAGGGATATTGTTAGCATCTAAGCTATCAATTCTTGATTGGCTCACTTTGTCTACTGAAATATCCATTGACTCTATCATTATCAAAAATTTAAATTAAGAAAAGAACGCTAAGCCGAAAATACAAAATTACCATAGGACAACAAACGATTGCTAACCCTGTAGGAGGCTATAGCGTTTGTGTAACAGGGGATCAAACAAAAGAAGATTTTGACTTATCATTGGGGTGTAGAATAATAGACTGCTCTTTTGGAGTATGTTGATGTCAACTACTGAGTTACTGCCTTTCTACGGGAAAGTAAATGAATTGATTTATTTTTGTCGAGGCTCCCACTTAACCTCAACAATATCCAATTCTTTGGCCATTTTTCTGCCCAGCACAAAGAAATAATCAGAAAGTCTATTTAAGTATTGTATGACGATAGGTGCAACAGGTGATGTCTCTTTCAGTGCCGTACAAATGCGTTCTGCTCTTCTGCAAACTGTCCTCGCAAGATGGGCATAGGACACTGATTGATGACCTCCTGGAAGTATGAAGTTTTTCAATGGTTCTAATTCCAACTCCATAGCATCCATTTCCTTTTCAAGAAGAATGATGTCTGACTCAATCATGTCAGGCTTTACTATATTGTCCTTTCCTGGTTCTGAGGCCAACTCAGCTCCTAGTGTAAAGAGCCTGTCTTGAATTTCTTTAAGAATTGCCCTGCGCTTTTCGTTTACGGGTTGATCGCTTAATAAACCAATAAAAGAATTTAGTTCATCAACGGTTCCGTATGCATCGATTCGGAGGTGTGCCTTTGAGACACGAGCACCACCGAGTAAGGCAGTGGTACCAGAATCTCCTGTTTTAGTATATATTTTCACGGTAATTAATGTGCTGCTGCTTCTGCTTTTGCTGCTGCTTCTGCTTCTGCCGCTTCTCTCATAGGATTGCCTCGAGTAGGATTTTCGTTAACAGTGTCAGTTTCGATTAAACCATCTCTCATACGCACAATTCTGTGTGTGTATTGAGCAATATCATCTTCGTGAGTTACCATGATGATTGTGTTTCCACTATCATGAAGCTTGGCAAAAAGATCCATGATATCATGTGACGTTTTCGAATCTAAGTTACCTGTTGGCTCATCGGCAAGAAGGATGGAAGGATTATTCACCAAAGCTCTTGCAATAGCTACCCTTTGTCTTTGTCCACCAGAAAGCTCATTTGGTTTGTGATGGGCTCTATCATGCAAACCTACTCCCGCTAATGCTGCCATTGCCATTTCTTCTCTATCTGATTTGTTATAACCAGCGTAGATCAATGGAAGTGCAACATTCTCTAAAGAAGAAGCCCTTGGTAAAAGGTTGAAAGTTTGAAAAACGAAGCCAATTTCTTTATTCCTGATTTCTGCGAGTTCATTTTCCGTCATGTCACTCACATCGTTGCCATTCAAAACATACTGACCTCCAGAAGGAGTGTCAAGACAGCCAATCATGTTCATCAGTGTAGACTTGCCTGAACCAGAAGGGCCCATGAAGGACACATACTCTCCTTGTTTAATCTCAATGGTTACTGATTTGAGCGCTTGAATAATCTCGCTTCCCATTTGATAGGATCTCGCTATATCTTTTGTGCTTATTACTGTCTTCATAGTCGTATGACGGATGTATGTTGTATAAAGTTTAAATCAAGGCCAAAAAAAATACTAAAGGTTTAAAATAGCCTTTGACTGGTCGGTGTTATGACTACAAAACAAGGCATTATGTTGCGGTTGACAATTTTTATTCCTTAAACGGATATTCCAACGGATTGAAGGGTTGAAAATAAAATCAATCTATTTGATGTTCAGCGCTTGCTTCGCTCTAGTCTCAATTTTCGCCAAGAAATTAGCCCTAATTTGGTTGTAGATTTCTACAGTTGTGTTTTTTGAAAGTTCTTCCAAGGCAGAATTCCCAATCATTGAAAGACCGCTTTCCACCGTTTCATAAATATACTGTTCGTAAAGAAGAACACTCGTTTGATTTATCTGAATGGACTTTTGAAGCAGTTCATAGAGTGTTTCGGTATTTGATCCTAAAGCCCTGAGCTCGGCCATTGCTTTTAGTGTAACCGCCTCATCAAAGGCATTCTGAACAGCTATAGACTTTAGGAGCTCAATTTTTTCTTCTTGGGTGTTTTTTGAACTGTTGTTTTCATAGGCTTTCCATTGTTGCTTGAGCTGCTCGGCAGGGTTATCAATCGTGCGTTTTAAAAACGCTTGATAAGTATCAGCAATAATTGCCCGGTCAAAATTATAGGCTTCTGCCTGTGCTAATAATACGATAGCTTGATTTGGCGCTTGCTGATGGAAGGCCCAAATGGATTTGATATAACTGTATAGGCCCGCTTTTCGCGGATCATAGGCCATTAAATCATTTAAAGTGTTAAATGCCTTATTCACAGCCCCAAAGTTGTATTGCTGAATTGCTTTGGCCAGCAGCAAATAATCTTTGATAGTTATGTTTCTCTCAAATGGACTGTAATAATCGATGGCTTCTAGTAAGCTCTGATCTTTTTGATTAGGCCCAATTGCCGTATTGAAGAGGTAGTACAGTTCTTCTATAACAAGTACAGAATCGGATGATAATTCTAATTGAAAGTTGGATGAAATACTTGAGGTATTGGCTAAGGCTTGATGGTTAATTTTGATCGGTAACTCAGAGAATCCTGCTGTAGCTTGTAGCACAGAATCAACATTGATACTCTCTAATATTGAAAGATCAAGGGCTAGCATGTTGCCAATTGTGACAGCCGATTGGGCTGTACTCATCGCCTTTTCCATCAGATAATAAGCAGTATCTAATTGTCCGAACTCATAATGAGCAATGGCTAAATTGTTCATTACTTTCAGGTCGCTCGAAGCATTTTTGATTTCTTTCAGTGAAAGGAGCTTATTGAAAAGCTGATCATTGTCGGAATAGTATTGAGTCAGTGCCAATTCAGGTTTATAATCAGAACTTCTAATACTGGCGTTTTTGAATCGTTTAGTGACTTGCGAGGCGTTATCAACGGTTTTTTCTAACATGCCTGAACTGTAATTGGCAGTGACACTAGCGTAATCATAAAAGATGGCTTGTTTATAATATTGGCTTGCTAGCAGATCATTTTCGCTTTTTTCTGCCAAAAGACCTAGGCTGTTGTATTGCCCGGCTTTAAGCTGATAATAAGGTTTGAACTCTAAAAAACTGAAGAGTGCGACTACTAAGAAAACGGTCACTATTCTGGCCATTAATAATGACGCGCGTTCACCCTTGAAGAAAGATGGCCAAGCCACTTCGTTAGAGAGCAGGTCAGGTGTAAAATTTATGAAGGCATAAGCGTAAAAGACCAAGCCAAATGCCAAATGAGGTATGATAATGCTAAATTGAATGGCAGTGATTAAAGAGTCGTTCGCAGTGATTTCTGCATAATAAATCAAGGCGAATGTAATGGCGGCTAAAACAGGGAATAACACTTTTTTGATAAGTTCGAAAGGAATGACTGATGCTACTACCTCCAATTTCGTTGTCAAAATAAAATAGCCAGCAACTGTCGATGCCATGAGTAAGGTGTACGGATCAATCAAGATTAAATCTAATGACAGCCACCCAGTCAAATCAAGAAAAAGTAAAAACAAGAGCAAAACGTAAATGCCTCCAATCACTAAAAAATGGATCAAAGCGTTTTTTCCTGTGGGAGCATTCTGAGTTGCTATTTTAAAAAGATAGAAGCAATTATCTCCAGAAACAAAGAAAATGAAAAGGGTAACGAGTATAAACGAAGAGAATAGGCCATAACTGGGAATAAAAAATGCAGCAGGCTCAGCGGTCGGGATAAATAAAACGACCAGCCAAAAGCTTAGAAAAACTAGAAAGAAGGAGAGCAATCGAGTTGTAAATGCTGCGTCAGGATTGAAGCTGTTGAAGTAATAAGAAACTAAAAGTACCAAGCCAATAAAAATGTAAGCCAAGTACTCGTTCATAATACCAATTTGATCTAAACCCAAGTTGATGGAAACGAACACCAATATCCCTGAGCAGACCATGAACCAAAATCGCTCTAAATAAGTAATAGTGACACCTATGACGAGATAACAAATGGTGATGATGCCGAAAAGAAAGTAATGTGGGGCCTCTAAGAAGCGATATCGTCCTGTCTTATAATGCTGCCAATTGACGATTTGGTCAAGCGAAAAGCCCATCGGCTTACCCTCAATTGTGAAATACTCTTTGAAAAGGGGTGTCTTAATATAAGTAATGTCAGTGAGCCATGGCAGGGTAACGGTGTTGCCAACCAAGTAAGTGTAGCCGACTAAACCCAAGGCAATAAAAGCCAATGCCCAGCAGGTTTTGCTGAGTAGGTTAAATATTAAATGTTTTTTAAAATTATCCAATGGCGCTATTTTAACACTTTGGGTACTTTGAAAAATTGATTGTCTTTGGCAGGTGCGTTTTTCAAGGCATCAGCCTGGCTGATCGTAGCTTCCGCCACATCGGGTCTGAAAACATTTACTTCTGCTGTCATATGAGTCAAAGGCACCACGCCTTCAGTATCTAACTCATTCAATTTTTCAACCCACGAAAGTATATCGTTCATGTCCTTTAGCAATTGAGTTTCTTCTTCAGGCTTAATATTTAAGCGAGCGAGATGTGCTACTTTTTCTAACGTTGATTTATCTACTTGCATTATGCGCTCTATTCAATTCGTTTTGTATCACTTTTGCTGCAGTATTTTTTAAATGGTTTACTGCTGCATCGTCAGTTCCTTGGGGCCAAATAGGGGTATGGATTTTAATGGAAACTGTTCCTGGCCTAACAACTAAAGGAAGCCCGTCAGGTAAAATTAGATGATTGTTATGAATAGTGACAGGTACAACTGGAATTTGTTCTTCAACAGCTATTCGAAAACATCCCTCTTTAAACCTGGCCATTTGTGGGGCCTGCTTGGTGTAAATACCTCCTTCAGGAAAAAAAGCCATACTAAAGCCGTTTTGAATGGCCTCTTTGGCTTGCACCCAACTGGCATGCTTGCCTCTCAAACTCTCTCGATCTACCAACACATGGAGTTTGCTGTACATATATCCCCAGAGAGGTACTTTCTTTAATGAACTTTTACCAATGAATTTAAAATTATGATTGATCAATCCCATGGTGGGGATATCCAAGTAAGAGAAGTGATTCGCGCAGAAGACATAGGTTTGTTTACGGTCTAATTTCGTTTCGTAAACCGTTTTAGAACGATGCAGAAACAAAAAGAAAATCAGTAGTCTTGCCCAGATATGATTTAACAGTCCAGCAGATTTTTCAAAAGGCTTCACGAAAATTGCCAAAAGAAAAAAGGGCAACAGTAGAACGAAAACCAATGCAAAAACAGTGAGTCCGTAAAAAGAATAAATTTTTAATAAGGTCTTCATGTGGCTGAGTGCGAAGGTAATGGAATTTGGTTTGTGCTGGGAGTATAGTGTTGTTTGATTATTCGAATCTTACTCAAGAAAATTTATGCTAAGGAAAATAGTCAGGCTTTCGTAAGCCTATTGAGCTTGTTTTTTGATTAAAAGAGACTTTCATATGGTTAATGCAAGTAAAAAGGGTTTAGAAAGAATGGAATAGGCTGCCGATGGCCATAACAACCCCAGCGGTGATCTAAAGTGCAACAAGGTTAATCGATTGAGATTCCGTAAATGTTTTATTTGATCTATCTTTAAGATCACATCCATTAAAGAGGAAGAAATTATGCAAAAAGAGAAGCTTTTTAAGGTGCTGCCATTCATGCTATTAGGGGTTTATTACTTTATCAAAAGCATCTTCGACTTATCGTTTAACTACTCCATGATTATACTGTCAGTGATGATAGTGATTAGTTTATGGTCTTTCGTGCAAACGCTGAAAGACAAAGAACCTGCGGTGAGAAGAAGTAAGACTATCATGCTAGTTGTCTTTTCAGTAATGACTGTGGGTGTTTCTAGTTATTTTTATTTTCTTGGTTAGAAAGTTTATTCTCCCACCCCAATTGCCTAATTATTAACGCTGAGAGGTGACTTTTTTTCGAACGAAAAAGAGCCAGTCGTTCTTCGTAGACATTAAGCATTGAGATCTCTATTCAAGCGTATTTTTTGCCGTTCTTCTTGGAAAGCAACGTGCTGCCACTATAAATAGAATGACGCTTTAATGCGATGGTAGAAGCTAAATATGATTGTATTTTGCCTGTTTTTGATAAAGCCATTTATCACTTTCGTTCCATCGCAAACAATTATGATTGTCAGATTTTTAAA
>JBLIES010000081.1:0-14761 GCA_047633135.1 Roseivirga sp. | reverse complement strand
GTAAATCATAAATCGAATGGACGCTTTATACATCATACTCACTTCTACCTTAATCGCCATTTCATGTGGGATTTTAGGTTGTTTCTTGATTTTAAGGAAAATGGCCATGGTGGGTGATGCCATTTCGCATGCTGTTTTACCGGGCATTGTTTTGGCCTTTCTTATTTCGGGCACTCGAGATTCTTTATGGATGATTCTTGGGGCTGGTTTATTAGGGATTTTCACTACTTTTTTGATCGAATTCTTTCATAAAAAAGCCCGACTTCAAACCGATGCAGCCATTGGTGTTACCTTCACTTGGCTCTTCGCGCTAGGGATTATTTTGATTTCAGTATTCGCTGGTCAGGTGGATTTAGACCAAGACTGCGTGCTTTATGGCGAAATCGCCTATGTACCAATCGATCTATGGATTACGGAAGGAGGTCAGAATTTCGGTCCTAGAGCGCTTTGGGTAGCCTCATTGATTTTGATTCTTAATGTGCTATTTGTTCGGGTAGGTTTCAAGCAACTCTACTTAACGACTTTCGACCCAGCCTTTGCTGCAACAATTGGCATATCAGTCACTCTTTGGAATTACCTATTGATGGGCGCGGTGTCAATGACCACGGTGGCTTCATTTGATTCAGTTGGCGCGATATTGGTCGTTGCACTGATGGTCGCCCCTCCTGCCACTGCTTATTTACTGACCGATAAACTAAAAACTATGATTCTGATCACCATCGTGATTGCTTTTATTATCAGCTTTTTTGGCTACTATTTGGCCGTTGCTTTAGACGGTTCAATTGCTGGAGCTATTGTTACTGTCGCTGGAATCCTCTTCGCGCTAGCCTTTATGTTCTCTCCTAGCCAAGGACTGATCACCAAAAAATTCCGAAAGCAAGACTTAAGTCCTTTAACCTAATTGGATTTGAAATCGTTGTCTTGTTGTTCACTTTAAAATATACCTTTGAAACCTATGCAAGTATTTGCTCAAAATGAAGACACCATTATTGCCTTGGCTACTCCACAAGGAGTTGGTGCCATTGGCGTTATTAGACTCTCTGGTAAAGAAGCAATCAACATTGCAAACACTGTTTTTAAAGGAAAAGACCTTTCGAAAGAAGATTCGCATACGATTCATTTTGGCACAGTCCGTGATGGTAATAAAATCCTAGATGAGGTCTTACTTTCCTTATTTATCGCCCCAAAATCCTTTACGAAAGAGAATGTGGTAGAGATTTCTTGCCACGGGTCGAGCTACATTATCCAACAAATTATTCAGCTTTTAATTCGCAAAGGCGCTCGCCCTGCCAAACCGGGTGAATTCACCAAACGTGCCTTTATGCATGGGCAATTCGATTTGGCACAAGCAGAAGCCGTAGCCGATTTAATCAATGCTGATTCTGAAGCCGCCCACCAAACAGCGCTGAATCAAATGCGTGGTGGCTTTTCTGATGAAATCAAAAAACTGCGTGAAGAGCTGATTCACTTTGCTTCGATGATTGAGCTAGAACTCGATTTTGGCGAAGAAGATGTAGAATTCGCCAGTCGTGATGATTTGAAGAATTTAGTCAATCGACTTTTAAAAGTAGTCAATGCCTTGATCCAGAGTTTCGATTTAGGGAATGTGATCAAAAACGGAGTACCAACCGTGATTGCAGGTAAACCGAATGCAGGCAAGTCTACCCTACTGAATGCCTTATTGAACGAAGAAAAGGCCATCGTTTCTGAAATAGCCGGAACTACGCGTGATTTTATCGAAGATGAAATCATCATTGGGGGCATTGCGTTCCGCTTTATTGATACGGCAGGCCTTAGAGAAACCACCGATGTGATCGAAGCCATGGGCGTAGAACGTACCCATGCTAAAATGAAAACGGCTTCCTTGATCATTTACCTTTTTGATTTGGCGGATACTTCTATTGTAGAAGTCAACAAAGAAATCAATATTCTAGAAAATGCTGGTGTGCCCTTCTTAAAGCTCGCCAACAAACTCGACAAGGCAGACCCTGCTTTCATCGAAACGTTGCAAAGCCAACACCCCGATATGCTTTTCCTTACGGCTAAGGACCCAGAACAGGTTGAAATATTGAAAGTGCGCATTCTGGAACTCGTCAATATGGATAAGTTCAAAAAAGGAGATACAGTGGTGACCAATATCCGCCATTACGACTCACTTTTACAGACTAACAACTCTTTAACTGCAGTGATCGAAGGCATTGACAATCAAGTTACTAACGACTTTGTTGCGATGGACATCCGCCAAAGTCTCCACTACTTAGGTGAGATCACAGGAGAAATCACCACAGATGATTTACTAGCGAATATTTTTAGTAAGTTTTGCATTGGGAAGTAGAATAGCAGATATTGAATAATATGGCAGAGGATATCAGGTGGCATCAGAGATTTTCCAATTATAACAAGGCTTTGAATCAGCTTGAAAAAGCGGTTCAATTGGCCAAGGAAAGAGATCTTTCTGATTTGGAAGAACAAGGTATAATTCAGGCCTTCGAATTCACCCATGAATTAGCGTGGAAAACCACCAAAGATTTTATCGAAAATCAAGGAAACACCAAAATTTATGGTTCAAAAGAAGCTACAAGAGAAGCATTTCAACTGGGTTTGATTTTAGACGGTGAAGGTTGGATGGATATGATCAAAAGCCGGAATGAATGCTCACATACCTACAATGAAAAAACCGCAGCAGGAATTTCAAAAAAAATAACCGAAACTTATTATCAACTATTCAAAGATTTTGGGGTTAAAATGGAAGAAATCAGATCGGGTGAACAAGGCATAAAATACGAATAGCACATGAGGTTTGGCTTGAAAGAAGAGACTATAGAGGCAATTAAGAATTGCCTAGAAAAATTCCCCACCATTGAAGAAGCGCTTCTATATGGGTCTCGTGCAAAAGGTAATTATAAACCAGGTTCTGATATTGATATTACCCTTAAAGGAGAAAGTTCGACACTCTCAGAAGTCTCTAAACTGGAAAATATGATTGATGACTTGCTTCTACCTTACAAATTCGATATCTCCATATTTCACCAAATCAGTAACCCAGACCTTTTAGATCATATTAATAGAGTGGGTCAATTGATTTACTCAAAAAACAAAGCCTTTAAGGACGCTTAGTAAGCCCCTCAATCAATTTTGGAGAAAAGAGCCTTAGTTTTAAGCGTTTTATCCTAGACTTAAAAGGCAAAGCAGATACTACCACGCCTCAGCCCATTTGTGAAATCCCGTAATCCATCTCATCTGAGTTCTCAATAGTTGGTCATCAGGCGAAATCACAACAGCTGATTTACTCGCGTAATATTTTTAGTAAGTTTTGCATTGGGAAATGAGCCGTTACGGCAGTGCACAAGTGAGCGCCAGAGGGGCCAAAGCTGGTTTTCTGTTCTTTTCTAATTAATGCACTTGAAGTACATCTTAAAATAGGTACTCACTGCAAGTGAGCACCAGTTACTGCAGTGGACAAGTGAGCGCCAGGGGGCGATAGGTACTCACTGCAAGTGAGCACCAGTTACCGCAGAAGCTCGCTAGTTCGCAATGCAGTGCGGACTAATCTTTCTAACTAAAAAAATGCACTGGAAAGTACATCTTAAGATGGGTACTCACCACAAGTGAGCACCAGTTACAGCAGTGGACAAGTGAGCGCCAGAGGGGGCGCCAGAGGGAATATAATGCTAATTGCAAAGGGAGGGTAGACACATGAAATAGAGACTACCTAAAAGGCCATCTCTATTCACGCTGTTCTTACTTTGATACCAAAACAGATAATTGATTTCAGTACCCTCTAGAATTTTTTATTTATAATAAATCCAATTTCACTAATTAATAAATCTATAGATTTCGAGCTTTCGACAATATTCATCAGTTCGTCAAAATATCCTCCCGACTCCCATAAATACCTATCTCTATTTATGATCTTCATCAATTTTATTCTGATTTTTTCCAAATGAATATCAATTATTTCTTTGGAAAACGTTAATTCTACTCTAATCTTTTGATTAAGAAAGATGTTAAACCCATTGGCAAATCCAATTCCGCCAATCTTACGTGCTTCCGTAACTTTGAAATATCGTCCTGATGAATCGACAATTTCGAGGTTATCAAAGACACCATTATTTAGTCCAGCTTTAGTACTCCTTGTTAAGCTATCAACATCATTAACAACATAAAAGGAATACTTGTTAAAATACAATACTGGAAATACTATTAAATTCAATATGTCGCTATTCATAAGATCTTCCATTTATTAATCTAAGACCACCATCAATTATTACCACTTTAAACCATGCTGGTGAACCATACCAAAGTATTTCAAGTTTATTCATTTCACCGAATCCATGCAACGCTTGGTGGAACACTCTGTCAGGCATAGGCATTAGATTCCACATTTGATTTTTTGCCCACCAAGCAATGCCTTCACCTGAGATGGAACCATTTCTTCTCCATAGCCAATGATGTAAATGTTGATATGGCATCGCATATCCATACTTACCATAAGCACGTCTATACCCACTCCAATATTTATATGATTTGGAAAGCATTTTCAATCCCCCTTTCCCTATCCCTTTTGCTATAGAACCCGCCAGGAAAAAATCTGAAGCAAATATACCTGCATTCAGAACGCCCATCCCAATATTTCCATTTTGAAAATGATGAATCATAGATTTACCTGACCCCCAAAATGGAATCATACTTTCAAAAAATCCTGGTAGAGCAACATTACCTATCTTAGGTAAGCTCAGTGACGAATTAATAGTTGTTGGTAATGAGCCACTGTATAAATCTTTGAGGCTAAAAATACTCCTTCCAGAAACAAAATTCCCTGTACCAACATTAGATGGAACAGTGGGTAAAGTGTTAGCTAAGCTCGCTGGCTTTGGCACCATCGATATTGGATTAATAGGACGATATAATTCTCTAACACCATCGTTTGGGATTCCACCTTTTAAGGTTAGTTCAACTTCTTGTGTTCCAGAACCTATCAATTCTCCTTGTGCACTACCATTGCATGGCGGAAAAGGACACCCACCTCCAAAAGCACTTAACCCTACAGCTGAACTGCTAAATGCTCCCGTAACAGCCAATGTTGCGGTGGTTGCTACTATTGCTGAAGCAGTAATAACAGCCGCTGTAGTAGCTACAGACCAAGCCGTAAATACAGTAGAGTATATTATGGGAAGCGCAAAGACAAAATTACCATCAGGATCAACTCCCATAGTGGGCATATTGCCCATACCCAAATAAGGAGAAACAAACTGATTTGCGGCATCAGCAGATATAAACCTCCCCAAAGCAGGATCAAACTGCCTAGCATGGAAATCATAAAGATTGAGACCCAAATCCTTTTGCCATTCTTTGCCTTGGTAGAGGAACCTATTGGCTTTGACCCCAGCTTCCAAAAAGCCATTATTGTCCATGGGCAGGCCAAATGGATAAAAATCATCGGCCTGCAGGGTGGCATTGGCTGAGGTGTGGGTAATTACCAGATCATCAAAATATACATTGGCATTGAGCGTACTTTCATTGCTAAGGTATACAAAGAGGAACCCATCTTGGTTGGCCGTAAAAGGCAGATTGAGCTGTGTATAGCTAGTTGAATTTACCTGTACAAGCTAAACAACAACGCTATTTCAAATCAAAACTCCCCGTATAGAAGTAATATTTTATTCAGTCAAAAGGCTCTTTAAGTAATTTACCAAGTCCTGTTGAAGGTGAGTTAAAAGAAGTCTGGCACACTTTAAAAGTATACTAGACCCTACATAAACTTGTTGACCATCAAGCAGTTAACTCTTAAAAAGAGCAAATCAGATACTTTGGTACATTACTCTTTATTCTACAATTTAGTCCATTCATCTTTTTTAATCTCAAACTCAAACTCTGCTTGTTCCATTGCTTCATAGATACTGTCATGAAGTGTGTCGCCCATTTCTCCATCATATTGATCATAATGAATCAAATAAAACTCTGAAACCGCATCCGGGTTTTGCTCTATACAGAGACTATGTGGCAATTCATTAATAGTATTTCCGAATCGATTATGCAAGGTGTTACCAGTTCGGTGATGTAGTCTTTCATCTAACACAATTTTATAAACTTTTTTAAAATCCATTATTTATTAATCTTCATAAGGGTCTGAATTATTTTAGTCGAGGTACTCTCTACAATTTTGCCACCACTCCAATATGGTATATTGAATGCCTCAAAATGTATATGCAAATTACCAATACTTTTTAATTCATGTGCTCCAAATCTAATTTGTCTGAGGCCATCACGTGAAATAAACCTGCCTGGGGAGACCTCTTTATAGCCTGATTCTAAGAATTTCTTAGCTGCCGTCATTGCGGTGTCTTCTGTTAACTGTCCACTTTGGATGTGAGGAATCTTTCCTCGGGTCACTGCCTTCCCAATAAAATCTGGCCCCCTCAAACTAGTTCCGTTTGCTCCTAATGGATCATCCAAACTGTTCATTCCAATTTTTGGAGAATTGTTTGGAATCTTATTTGTAGAGATTCTTGGAGAATTGTCTGGAAGCTCATTTGTAGAGACCCTTGGCAAATCTTTCTTGGGGAAATGAGCCGTTACGGCAGTGCACAAGTGAGCGCCAGAGGGGCCAAAGCTGGTTTTCTGTTCTTTTCTAATTAATGCACTTGAAGTACATCTTAAAATAGGTACTCACTACAAGTGAGCACCAGAGGGGTTACATCACAAATTAGGTACTGGCCACAGGCAAGCACCAGTTACCGTAGCTCACAAGTGAGGACTAGGGGGCAAGTGAGCGCCAGGGGGGGGCAAATCAGATACTTTGATACATTACTGGGGGTTATTTAGAAGAATCAAAACCAATTTTTATTGAGTATGAAAAATCGAAATATTCTAGCCCTCTCAAATCAGGTTCATCTAGTAAGAAGTATTTCACTCTATTCCTAAGCAACTCATCTATAATGGTTATTGTATTTTGAGGAATCTTACTTGACATCTTCAATTCCAAATATTCGACTTTATGTTTATAAACCCTCATTAGAACATTAACCTTCTTGCCAATTAATTCATCATTCAGATTGGCTATTTCACCAGATACATTAATTAATGCAGGATAGACCAATACTCTTGGTTCGTTGACCAATACATGATCTCCGTGAATAGCCATAATTGTGACTCTATCATTAATAATTTGACTCTTCAGGTCACAAGTACACACTAAAGTCATTAAGATGAATGTTAGCAAAATTTTCATAATTTCAGTTTGAACGTGGTCGTTTTGTTGGATCAATTTTCTGTACAGTATTTATATTATTATACGCAATAGGCATAAGCATTCTAATCGTTCCTTTATATGCCCCTCCTGTAGTATTGTGATATTGTGAAAAACTTTTTAGATAAGTATTATAAGTACTCCTATTTTTTCCAGACCTAATAATTCTACTTCCCGTATCCTCTTGAGAAAACTGTACTTGAGTGATATCCATTTCTGCCATTCCAGGCCCCATTATAGACATATCCCCCCTACTGTCTGCCGCCTCGTTAACTACATCATAATCAAATAGTTTTGCTTCAGATTCGATTTCAGCAGTACTCCGTTTACTACCGTATGTTAAAAACTGGAAAATGTGAAACGGCTCTTCAGCCAATGCTTTATCTGATTGTCCAGCTCTCATAGTAATATGAGAGTCAGAGAGCATTGCAAAGCCACCAACTTTATCTTTTATTTCACCTAGACCCTTTTCTTCAGCGACTTTATCTACAGCATCATCAACTTTAATGTTGATAACAGATTCCGATTGCTCCAATAACGTAATTAGAGTATTGAACGATTTAGACTGCTGTCTAAGGGCATCGTATTGCTGCTGTAAAGCTTGAGAAGCTTCATCACCAGCAAATCTTATCGTATCTCCTAAATAATCATTGTAAAGTAACGGATTATTTCCCATCCCCACATATGGAGATTCTGTTCCTGATGTCTTAGGGTCTATCTGCATCCACCTACCTAATTGAGGGTCGTATTCTCTATAAAAGGCATCATAAGCATTAAGGTCAAAATCATCCGTAAACTCAATTCCGTTGAACTTGAATTGATTAGGCTTGCTCAATGGAGCTGTGCTTGATAGCGCAGATATGTTCATCCCAAAAGGATAGTAATGATCTTCTTGCAGCACCTTGCCTTTGGTATGGGTGATAATGAGGTCATCGAAAAACACGTCAAAGTTAGGATCGCTCTCGTTAGAGACATATAAATATAGCCGTTTTCGTCAATTGTTTTAGTAATGGATAAGCAATGGTACGTGTTTGTGGCTGCACCTACTTGCACAAAGCCTGCATCGAGGTAGCCGGCTAGTTCATACTTGTAGTGCGGATTGATCTTATCACAGTCTTACACTCAATCTCATTAAAAAACCAGCCTTTCCGATGGGTCGGGACCAAAGCTGGTTTTCTGTTCTTTTCTAATTAATGCACTTGAAGTACATCTTAAGATAGGTACTCACTGCAAGTGAGCACCAGTTACCGCAGTGCACAAGTGAGCGCCAGGGGGGGGTACATCTTAAGATAGGTACTAACTACAAGTGAGCACCAGTTGGTCGCCCAATAAAAAAACCAGCCCTGTTTCCAAAGCTGGCCTTTCTGTTCTTTTCTACATTATGCACTTGAAGTACATCACAAAATAGGTACTCTCCACAGGCTAGCACCAGTTACCGCTGTGGGCAAGTGAGCGCCAGGGGGTGGTGTACATTGCTAACTATCCTAATTCTAACTTAATCCTTTCTTCGTCCTCCTGCGTAGCTTGAAGCTCAAATTCGATATCCAACTCGCTAGTGCGAAAGTGTACAACATAGGTTCTTAAATTACCAACCACCCTACCTCGGCTAAAGTTTTGCTTAATTGTAAAGCTCATTAAGTCCGTCTTTCTAAATTTTGACAGCCTACCCCTTTTATTAACAATAACTCTATCATCATCGATTGAAAGTGTGCCTATTACGGGTACAGTTGAAAAAATGCTCTCCATAGCGAGTATAACCACTACCAACATTAACAATATGTTTAGAACATACACCCAAACTGGAAAATCATATCTTCTAAACCATGACTCCGATCCACCAAAACCCTTAATCATCGCATTGACCCCCAACACAAGAATGATAAAATACACGTACCTCATCACTCTTTTTATATCTTGCCTTTTCCAGCTAATTATTTGAAAGGTCAACTTCTCATCTTTTTACCTTAATAAAATAGTATCGGTAGACCAGCAAACTAGTCGGCCTCGGTATTTCTGTTATGATCAACTTGTGATTATTAAGGAAGTCAATTGAGTAAAGTCTGTTGTCCAATAAAATCTCCCCATTTTTTAACCTATATTCAAAATCTATTTCTGCAATTTTATCAAAGCCCTTTCGATTTTGAGATAAGACCATGTTAAAAATACGAACTTCCTTAACGGCTTTCTCATCAAACAAAGAATCAATATTTTGCCCGTTTGACACTTCTTTACTCAAAGCTTTCCATTCTCCAAGAAGTACTTGAGTAGAATCTAACTCTTGCCCAGCTAATACCTTAGTAAATGCAAGAAAAACAAATCCGTATATTATGACGGATCTGTTTAAAATTATATTCCTTTTAGTTATCATTTCCTTGATTTCCAATTTGTGAGTTAACGTCCTCTATAAACTGCTTCATATTATCTCTTAAATACTGATTTGCAACTTTCAAATCATCATCATTAGTTAAATCAAAGGAACCTAATACAGACTCTAGCGACCCGTAAATAGTATTTAAGAGATTAATCCCCTGATCAACTGTAATATCCTTGTTAGTAAAGGATATCAATCCGTCATGTGCGATACTAATATTGCCCGAACCTGTACCTTCCAGTATCTGAAATGTAAAGTCTTCAAGTATCTCATTGCTAGTTGCTCCACTAAATAAACCCTTTGCTGCCATAACTACACCTATCCCAGTACCCAAAGCTTTTACACCATTTTTAGCCGAAAGCATTTCGTCTGCTGTGCCTGGTACATTTGGATGATGGCCGAACCCTCGAATTACACCATCCTCTGATGCAGCTTGAAAAAAACGCTGACCTACCTCTGAGCCAACTGCAAGTGCCGTTCCCTCTGCTATTGCATTATCCGCTCCTGACATTGCTTTTGAACCTTCATAAAATATACCAACCGCAGCACCTGTAACACTTGTTATAGGTAATGAGGATACCAAGCCCATACCAAAATCCGTTACCTTTCTTGCTGTGGTGGTCATCCTCACCGCATGAACACCATGTTTATTCGCAAACACCCTCTTTGGATTAAACGGCCCCTTGACAGGATCAGTAGGCACCATCCCGTCAGGGTCAATGAACCTTATTGGATTATTGAATGCATAAGCATATGGTGAAATTCTTCTCATCAGATCAGCTGCTGGATCAACTTGCATAAAGCGTCCGAGCTGTGGATCATAGAACCTAGCTTGGTAATCATACCAGCCAAGGTCGAACTCCGTCTGCTCTTCGAAGCCGTTGTACTTGAAGTTGTTCGGCCTCGACAGCGGAGCGGTTGAACTGAGTGCATTTATCGAGAGACCAAAAGGATAGTAATGATCTTCTTGCAGCACCTTGCTCTTGGTATGGGTGATAATGAGGTCATCGAAAAACACGTCAAAGTCAGTATTGCTCTCGTTAGAGACATATAAATATAGCCGTTTTCGTCAATTGTTTTAGTATTGGATAAGCAATGGTACGTGTTTGTGGCTGCACCTACTTGCACAAAGCCTGCATCGAGGTAGCTCGCTAGTTCGTAATGCAATGCGGATTGATCTTATCACAGTCTTACACTCAATCTCATTAAAAAACCAGCCCTCCCGATGGGTCGGGACCAAAGCTGGTTGTCTGTTCTTTTCTGATTAATGCACTTGAAGTACATTATAAAATAGGTACTCGCCACAGGCAAGCACCAGTTACTGTAGTGGCCAAGTGAGCGCCAGAGGGTGGGACCAGTTAAGGTAGTGGGCAAGTGAGCGCCAGTGGGTACATTACTAACGCCTGTGGGTTTATTCATTTTGTAATGGTTTTGGAAGTTCAGTCCAACCATCATCAGGGGGCACGAAATCATTTCCTACTGGCAAATCCAATCTCATTAAACCATGTTTACCACTAAATTTTTCTGGGAACTGAACTATATATTTTTCACCTACCTCTGGTTTTTGACCTTCTTCAATACTCACCTGATTTTCAAAAACACCTCCTTTAACCTTATATGTAAACACAGCCTGTTTACTACCTTTTCCTGGGTGATATATTTCTGTAACTTCTCCAACCGTATAGTCCTGTGGGAGATTCCTCAACCAACTTTTATAAATAACAATAACTGCTGCAATCAGTATTATTACACCTGCATAAAGCCACTTTTTCGTATTACTTGTTCTATTTGTCATTTTGTCTCTTGAATTGAGTATTTGCTAAGTTTATTACAAGCTTAAAGATAGTAGCAGGTACAATATTACTACCACTAGCACCTGTTGGTGGCATATTGGTTGATATCAAATCCCCTCCAATTCCAAAACCAAAGTCTAATACCGTATCATTGCCACTCTTACCAAATCCAGGCCCTGATAGAGGATTGCTTTGGAGAGGTGTAAAATCAATAAGAGATTTAAGACCTGCGTCCATAAACATATTCAACCCGAACCCTGAAACTGCCACATCAAAAGCATCAATACCACTAGCATCTAAACGGCCTGCCGCTATACTATTACCTATAAATTGAAGTCCTAAATCAAAGGTTGCTTTGCCTACAAATCCTTTGGCACTAATACTTGAAAAACTTGGCATGGATATCAAACCTGATTCTATACCAATTTCCAAGAACATAGGTGCTGCCACCACTGCAAGCATACTGCCACCAACCCCATAAGCATATATTTTACCCAGGTCGCTCATATAAGCTTGACTATACGCAATCGCTGACTCATAGCCTTGAGTCGACATATTTAAAGTTCTTGGTTGGCTTAGAACATTACGAACCCCCTCTGCACCATTTTTATTGTATTGTGCCCAAAGTCCTCTTTCTACAGAGTTACCACTCCATTTTAAACTGTTTAAGAAACTACTAAAACTAAGATTTGTGCTCTTCGATCCTCCTGACTTCGAGGCAGTCACAACGACCTCTCCTAAATCAGTAACTTCTCCATCATTGTAGTAATCTTCGTCACAATCCCCTGTAGGGCAACCTTCGCCCATTAGCCCAGTGGGATCATTAAACATAATTGGATTGTTATAGGCAAAATTATATGGTGTGATGCTAGACAGTAAATCTGACATTGCATCCATCTGGCCAAACCTTCCTAAAGCTGCATCATATCCCCTAAATGGTGTTTCATACCAGTTCAAGTCAAAGCTAGGGTTCAATTCCGAACCGCCATTATACTTAAACTGATTCGGTTTAGATAGTGGCGCTGTTGAACTGAGTGCCGATATGTTGAGACCAAAGGGATAGTAATGATCTTCTTGCAGCACCTTGCCTTTGGTATGGGTGATAATGAGGTCATCGAAAAACACGTCAAAGTCAGTATTGCTCTCGTTAGAGACATTTAAATATAGCCGTTTTCGTCAATTGTTTTAGTATTGGATAAGCAATGGTACGTGTTTGTGGCTGCACCTACTTGTACAAAGCCTGCATCGAGGTAGCTCGCTAGTTCATACTTGTAGTGCGGACTAATCTTATCACAGTCTTACACTCAATCGCATTCAAAAAACCAGCCTTTCCGATGGGTCGAGACCAAAGCTGGTTTTCTGTTCTTTTCTAATTAATGCACTTGAAGTACATCTTAAGATAGGTACTCACTACAAGTGAGCACCAGTGGGGCCAGTTACCGTAGTGCACAAGTGAGCGCCAGGGGGCTAATTAATCGGCATACCAGGACCAGATATTGGCTTTGAAGACCAGAGCGGCCGTATTCCTTTTAAAGCCCAATCTCCATACTCCTTCTGCATAAAGATGATATTACCAGACCCAAGACATCGATTTCCACAATAAAAGGCTAAATAGAAACAGGCTAAATCTCCTTCGATCACAATATTAGATACCCTAAGAGAGCCTAATACACTCTCCCCAAGACCAACCATTCTATCATAGTCAGTAATTATTTCGAACTCTTCGCCAATAGGTGTAGACATAATTGTTTTATACTTAGAGTTTTCAAAATTCAAACCAGTAATTAATTTCCGTACAATTGACTTCTTAATACTGTCATTCACTTCTTCATAATAGGATTCAATTGCCGACTTAGTTAGACCTATATCAAAATTCGCTGATGTATCAAAATATATTATTCTGGATTCATCAAAGGACCCATCCTCTGTAACCTCTAACACAACTTCTTTTAAAACAGCCTCAAGCAAAATTAACTCTTCATTTTTAATCTGATTTTGACTACACGAATTTAGCCCCAAGAGAAAACTCAGTGCTATGAGACCAAATAGTCTCGCTCCAAACTTTTGGTTATTTTTTATCATTGTTATTATTTCCATCCTTTTGTGTTTTTTGACCATAACTTTTCTCTATACCGTCAAAATAGGATACACTATCTGAATAAAAACGAAATCCCTCTGGATCACCACGAAGAGTGTCTTGTTGTCTCCATGTTCCGTCAGCATTCTGTATATTCCTAACAAAAAATACTTTTAAAGAATCTTTTTTCGTTTCCTTAGCATCTTTAGTATCCCCATCTCCCTCCAACATATCTATAATCTTCTTTACTTTATCGGCTGTTACGGCCCCTCCCTCCCATGTGATTTTAGGAGGGCCTCCACCAATCTTCTTACCCCCTGACAAAAGTGTGATAACACCAGTAAGATATATTCTATCTATCACTTCGCCATTAGTATTTGACCCAGGCCCACCACTTCCGTCTGTAACATAACCGACACTTCCGAATCGTTTGGAATCATCCATCGACTTAAGTGTACTACTGATCTTACCACCAATATTCGAAAAGAAGTCTCCTGTACTTTGTACAGCATTATTAAAAGACTTCTTAACGGAATTGGAAGCTCCCACAATAGTTGCCTGTACGTCACTCTTAAACTTATCCAATGCTGGATAAGACTCCAACCCTTCTAGTTCAATATGATTGGTGACCTTATTTTCACTAAAGGCATAAGGTGAGTTGTAGTAGAAGCTTTCAGCCAGTGGGTCAACGTTAAAGAACCTTCCAATGGTCGGATCATGGTTTCTCCACTTAAATGAGTACCAACCTAGGTCAAAATCTGTCTGTTCCTCCTGCCCTTGAAACTTAAACTTGTTCGGTTTGCTAAGCGGAGCAGTGCTTGAGAGCGCAGATATGTTGAGACCGAAAGGATAGTAATGATCTTTTTGCAGTATCTGCCCTTTGTGGTGGGTAACTTTTAAGTCGTCAAAGAACGTATTCTGGTTTTGGTTGCTTTCGTTGCTTACCCAAATATAAATGTAGCCCTTTTGCTTTATGGCAACAAAGCTGGCCTTTCTGTTCTTTTCTAATTAATGCACTTGATGTACATCTTAAGATAGGTACTCACTACAAGTGAGCACCAGTGGGTCACTGACCGATGTGCCTAAGTTCAGAAGCTAGGAATCTCCCCTTCAAAAACGCTATCTTTCAGATTGATTATCAATGCTATCTCTGCGAAATCACAGGTGAAAGGTTTGTAACCGCAGCAACAGATGAATTGAACTTTCAAGCTTTGGAAAAGCGAGTTAGGGATAGTTTTTTTTCTTAGAGAATTCTAAATTACAGCTTATAC
>JBLIES010000080.1:0-14952 GCA_047633135.1 Roseivirga sp. | reverse complement strand
CTAAGTCTTGGAGAACAGATTGCTGAAATCGAAACCCAAAGAAATAGCAAACGCTCATTGTTAACGGAAGAACTCACAGAAAGCGAGAAGCTAGAAAACTTAGTAGGACAACAAAAGCAACTTGTGACTCAGTTGACGCAAGATGAAAAAAGGATTAAACAAGAGTTAGATCGACAAAAAAAGGCAGAGAAAGAACTCACAGGCAAGATAGAGGCGATTATTGAAGCGGAACGGAAAGCAGCACTACTATCATCGGTAGACCTCACCGAATTAACTTCCGCCTTTGAAAAAGAAAAAGGAAAATTACCGTGGCCAGTAGAGCAAGGATTTGTCTCGTCAAAATATGGTGAGCATAAACACCCTACTATTAAAACCGTGACGATCAATAATCCTGGTATTGATATTCAAACCAATGAAAATGCGACTGTTAAAGTAGTTTTCGCAGGTAAGATCAGCCGAGTTTTATCTCCGCCAGGCTGGGGAAATAGCATTGTAATTCAACATGGCGAATTTTTTACAATTTATACTGGTTTAAGAAGTGTCGTTGTAAAAAGAGGAGACATCGTAACTCAGGGGCAAACATTAGGTCAAGTGTTGACAGATAAGGACAATATCTCTGTTCTGAAATTCAGGGTCACACCACCAAAGAGTATTAGCACGGTAAACCCTGAATTATGGCTACAGAGGAAGTCAAAATAAGGATCAAGAAAAAATCATCCTTCACTTTTGCACAAAATCTTCTGCTTTGCGTTAACATAACAGAATGAATTCCATTTACTTGGTAGTTAGTTTTTACTATCTTTGTTTACACAATTAAATTATTAGGACATGCATACAATTTTTGCAATCGGAATGCCAGGAGGGCCAGAAATGATTTTTATCGTTTTTATCGTTTTGTTGCTATTTGGAGCAAAGAAAATCCCTGATTTGGCAAGAGGTATGGGTAAAGGCATTAGAGAATTCAAAGACGCTACCAAAGAAATCAAAAAAGAGGTAGACGATGCTGGAAAAGAAATAGATAAAAAATAATAATCAGCCTTGAAGTCTTATCAAACACTCGATGAGATTCAAAGTGACATTAAAATTGGTCTAACTTCTTGTAGGTCGCTTGTCGAGGGATATCTCAAAAACATTCAAGCCCAATCGCATCTCAATGCTTTTATTGAAGTATTTGAGCAAGAAGCTTTAGAAAAAGCAGACATCATAGATTCTAAAATCAAAGAACAAAAAGCCGGCACACTTGCCGGCTTAATTGTTGGTATCAAAGATTTAATCTGCTTTCAGGGCCATAAGGTCAGTGGAGGAAGTAAAATACTCCAGAATTTTGAATCTCAATTTTCATCCACAGCTGTTGAAAAGTTAATTTCCGAAGATGCAATCATTATTGGCAGGCACAATTGTGACGAATTTGGCATGGGTTCTTCTAACGAGAACTCATTTTTCGGTTCAGTAAAGAATGCAGCAGACATTACGAAAGTTCCTGGTGGCTCATCTGGTGGGTCAGCTGTAGCAGTTCAAGCCAATCTCTGCCATGCCGCTTTAGGAACAGATACCGGAGGCTCTGTTCGTCAGCCAGCTGCTTTTTGTGGTATTATAGGTCTCAAACCAACTTATTCACGTATTTCAAGATGGGGAGTGCTAGCCTATGCCTCTTCCTTCGATAACATCGGCATTTTCTCGAAAAGTGTAGATGATAATGCTAGAATACTAGCCGTAATTGCCGGGCAAGACATCAAAGATGCTACCTCCTCTTCTCAGCCAGTCCAAAATTACCGCGCTCAACCAGACAAAACATATAAGATTGCCTACTTACAAGAGGCCATGGAAACTGAAGCACTTCAAAGTGAAATCAAGCAATCCATTCATGGAAGGCTTAATAAGTTAAGATCGGATGGGCATACGGTAGAAGCTGTCAATTTCCCATTGTTGGATTATATACTACCAACCTACTATATTTTAACTACCGCTGAAGCTAGCTCGAACCTAAGCCGTTATGATGGTGCACATTATGGCCACCGTAGCCATGATTTACACGATTTAGAATCGCTGTATAAAAACTCTAGAACCGAAGGATTCGGGGATGAAGTAAGAAGACGAATAATGCTAGGCACATTCGTGCTGAGTGCCGACTACTATGATGCTTATTTTACAAAAGCGCAAAGAGCCAGGACGCTAATCAAAGAGGCTACTGAAAAAATCCTTAGGGACTTCGATTTTATTATCATCCCCACAACACCCACCACTGCTTTTGCGTTAGGCAAGAAATCTAAAAGTCCAGTAGAGAAATATATGGCCGATTTATATACGGTTCAAGCATCTTTAACTGGTTTACCCGCCATTTCAATTCCGATAGGAAAAGACAACGCAGGGATGCCTATTGGAATGCAAATCATTTCAGGTGCTTTTAATGAAGCAAAACTTTTTGCAATTTCGCATTTGATCACCAATCAACTCCAACAACAAATATGATAAAGCGTATTTCTTGGTCAATTCTCTTGATCTTAATTATAGGTTCAAATCAATCTAATGCTCAAGTTATCGAAACGTTAACGGAAGACATAACTCCTATTTATGACTATGCTCCCGACTTCAGCTATGAAGAGATGGAGGTAAGATACAATAGACTAGACTTAGAAATAGACATTGTTTTCAACGAACAGGTAAGAGCGTTTATCAATTATTTCACTGTTCGTAATCGTAATTACACAAAGGAGATGATTCGCAGAAAAGAGGTTTATTTCCCCATTTTCGAAAAGTATTTAGCGAAATACGAATTACCAGCCGAACTCAAGTATTTGCCCATCATCGAATCTGGTTTGAACCCCAAAGCTGAATCAGGACCTAAAGCTGTAGGTTTATGGCAGTTTATGGCCCCAACCGCTAGACAACAAGGACTAAGTATAGATTGGTACGTTGATGAACGTATGGACCCTGAAAAATCTACCGAGGCAGCGTGTAAATACATCAAGTGGCTCTACGGTATTTTAGGCGATTGGAAAATGACCTTAGCAGCCTATAATAGTGGTATTGGTAATGTTCAACGCGCTATGAAACGCTCGAATAAAGACGACTTCTGGGAGGTCTACCGCTACTTACCCAGAGAGACAAGGTCATATGTCCCACAATTCGCGGCCATTCTATACGCTATGGAATATGCAGACGAGCATAATTTATTCGTGACCGACCCGCTCTATCCAATTGATTTTGAAGGAATAGAGATAAATCAATTCGTTTACCTTAAAGCATTTGCCAAAGAAAGCGGAATAGACCTCGATATTCTAGAAAGGCTTAATCCTGCCATTAAAAAAGGAGCCATTCCTGCCAACAATAAAAACTTTAAAATGCGAATCCCAAAAGAAGGAAAAGAAGCATTTGAAATTAATAAAATTTCCATTTTGGCCAAGGCAGAAGAAGGCAGAGAAGAATTTGAAAAATTAGTGAGCAATGTACCTGGTAGCACTTTTGGAAAAGAAAAATTAGTGTACCGAGTATCAAGCGGGGATGTACTTGGCTCCATAGCGAATAAGCACAATGTCAAGGTCTCAGATATTAAGTCCTGGAATAATATTAATAGCTCGTTAATCAGAGTAGGCCAAAAATTAAACCTTTATATAGGTCCCGATTTTGGTGATGATAATTCAAGAAAGACTCAGAAAGTAACAAACCTAGCATTACCTGACTCCAAAAAACACATTGTCCAAAATGGCGATACTCTTTGGGACATCTCTCGTATGTACAAAGGCTTAACAATTGATAAGATTAAGCATTTAAACAACTTAGAGTCTACCACATTAAAGCCTGGTATGACGCTCAGAATTGGATAGCTGACTATTCAAACTAAATTTTTAGTCAATTGATTTGCAATTCATTTTCAAATTAACTTCCTTGACATAACTAACTAAAGTCATAGTCTTATGAAAAAGATTTTCCTCTTCACCTTTGTTATACTCACGGCTATTAGTTGCGTGAGCAAGTCAGAAAAAGAGGGCGAAAACGGTTCTAAAATGGACGATCGTTTCTTGCCCGAGTCAACAGGCCAACCTGGAGAGTTAGTTGTTGTAATGAACAAAGAGAAATGGAGTATGGAACTAGGGGATGCCTTAAAAGGAGCATTGCACGCCACAGTTCCAGGCTTAAGTCGCAACGAGCCTTCTTTTACCACCCGCGTGATTGAGCCTTTTCAATTCAACAGAATCTTTCAACTTTCTAGAAATATTGTTTATGTGACCACACTAGATGGCTCCACCCCTGCCGATAAATGGCTACAAAACACGCTCTCAGATAATTCAAAAGAAAGAATTAAAGCAGAACCAGACTTATTCATGTTTAATTCTGATAATCAATATGCGCAAAAACAAAAAGTAATGCATCTTTTTGGTAATAATGAACAGGAACTTATCAAACACATTAGCGAGAACGAAGAAATCATCCGGAACTATTTCAACATGGCTGAGAGAAAAAGATTGGCGGTGGACATCAGGGCTTCAATAGACTCAAAAGTGATCTCTAACCGTTATGTAAGAGACCATGGTTATTATATCAAAGTACCTGTTGGGTATGAGTCTGCCGTTGATGAAGTTGATTTTACTTGGTCTCGTTATTTACCCTCAGTAGGCCCTAGCAAAAATATTTTTGTCTATTATAAAGATTATAAATCACAAGATGAATTCAAGCCTGAAAACGTGATTAAACTCCGAAATGAAATTGGTAAGCAATACATTTATGGTGATCCGGAAAATTCAGAATCTTTTATGATCACTGAAACAGAATACATGCAACCCGTTTTCAGAGAAATTAATTTTGACGATAAATACACCGTAGAGATGCGTGGAGCGTGGAAAACGAATAATTTCTCAGTGGGCGGCACCTTTATTAGCTATACCTTCGTAGACCAACCGAGTAATCGACTTTATTATGTTGAAGGTTTTATAATTCATCCAAACGAACAACATCGAGAATTGATCAGACAAATGGAATCCATTATTTCTACCTTTAGAACGGTGAACACTACAACAACGGCAGGTCAATATTAAGTAGAGCAACATAGATTTTGATTGAATATTCTTAATTTAGCCTAAGACCTTCTCACATGTCTTTCAGGAAGTATAAATATCGATCTACTCCCTGTCATTCACTTTTGAAAAGGCCTTCTTTTATATCAAGGCTCAAATCAATTATATGTTTGCATACATAAACGGCAAGCTTGCTCATAAAGACCCCACTTTTGTAATTATAGATGTTCAAGGGGTAGGCTATGAAATTAAAATCTCGCTTCACACCTATTCTTTAATAAAAGACCAAGAAAACTGTAAGCTCTTTACTCATTTCTATGTGAAAGAAGATGCTCAAGTACTTTTCGGTTTTGCAGAGCAAAGCGAGAAAAGACTTTTCACACAGTTAATTTCAATATCTGGTGTTGGGCCGTCCACTGGGCTCATGTTTCTTTCCTCTTTGAACCCCTCGGAAGTCGAGCAAGCCATTATTTCTGGTGATGTCGCTACGATACAAAGAGTCAAAGGAATTGGCGCTAAAACAGCGCAAAGAGTGATATTAGAGCTCAAAGACAAGTTAACGAAAGAAGGCAACGAATTAATTAGCCCTAATTCTGCAATTAGTAGTCTGCAGACTATAAGAAATGAGGCTTTGGCTGCGTTAGTAACTTTGGGCATCAATAAAGTTGCTGCTCAAAACAGTATTAACAAAATATTGAAAAATTCAGACAGCCAAATGAAGCTTGAGGAATTGATCAAATTGGCACTAAAAGCAGCCTGATTTTTTTTTCGGAACTCTTGATCCTCAAAAGCATTAAAATATTACTTCTGCTAGTAATAGGATTTACCTTTTTAGGTGCATCCAATGAATTACGTGCCTTTGAGTTTTATCAGCAAGACTCTACTAAAACAGCCACTGACACTACAAAACCGGCTAGTGACACCACTAAGTATAAGAAAACGACATTCCCTAACTTTGGGTTACAGTATAAATTTGGAGACCCCTTGAGCGGTAGAAGACTCAAGTCCCCTTTGTTATTTAATAATTCAAGTTTCTTAAATCGAAAATTCTCATTAGACTCTAGCAAGTCCCTCGTTTACAGTGAACAGTTCGGGGATCGGCTTGTGAACCCACCCACCATTATTCCTTTCAATGAGGCAATACAAAAAAGAGAAGAACAAGGGAATCGAGAGTTCTTAGAAGAAAAAGCCAAGGCATTGGATGGGGAAAGTGCGGTAAGTAATAGAAACCAGCTCATCCCTCCAATTGCACTGAGTCCATTCTTTGATCGGCTCTTTGGAGGTGATGAAATCAATATTGAAACCAATGGTTTTGTACAATTAGATTTTGGTGGTCGATTTCAAAGGGTCGATAACCCAGCGATACCCATAAGACAGCAAAGAACTGGAGGCTTTGAATTTGATCAAAACATCCAAATGAATCTTAATGGCACCATTGGTTCGAAATTAAGACTCGGTGCGAATTTCAGTAATCAAAATTCCTTCGACTTCGAAAACACGCTTAAAGTTGACTTCTCTGGGTTAGAATCTGACATTATAAAAACCGTTGAAATGGGTGATGTCAGTTTACCTGTTCAAAACAGCCTCATCAGCGGTGCTCAAAATCTATTCGGATTTAAAACTGAATTGCAGTTCGGCCGACTGTTCGTCACCGCTCTGGCGGCAACTCAACGAGGCTCTTCCCAATCGATTGATGTAGAGGGTGGGATTCAACGCAATGATTTTGAAATCAGAGCTTCTGACTATGATGAAAATAGACACTTTTTCTTAGGTCAATTTTTCAGAGATAATTATGAAAACTGGCTGGGCAGTATCCCTTCCATTATCTCTGGTTTACAAGTATCCCGAGTCGAAATCTACATTTTGAATCGAACCAATAATACTCAAACATTAAGGAATTTTGCCGCATTTATGGACCTAGGAGAAAGCGATCAGCTTTTCAGGAAGAACAACACTTTTATTGGCGCTGGAACAGCCGGCTCTCCCACAACCAACGATGCGAATAGCCTATTTTCTAACCTAGGCAACGACCCGAGACTCAGACAAGCCGACCAGGTGAGCTCCATACTCGAAGGTGAAAAAGGCTTAGAAAAAGCCTTAGATTTTGAAAGAGTGACTGGCGCCCGTAAACTTGACCCCTCAGAATACTACTTCAACAGCCAATTGGGCTTCATTTCCTTGAACAGACAACTACAAAGCGATGAGGTGTTGGCAGTTTCTTACGAATACAATTATCAAGGCAGAAGATTCAAAGTAGGAGAATTGACAGAAGATTATCAGAGCCGTTCTGAAGACGAGGTGATTTTTCTAAAAATGCTGCGCCCCAGTAAAATCAACACCCGAGTGCCCACTTGGGATTTAATGATGAAGAACATCTATAACCTCAATGCGGCACAAATCAGTAAAGAAGCTTTCCAGCTCCGCGTAATCTACAGAGATGACAATACTGGGCTAGACAATCCAAGTTTACATGAGGGTGAAAATACAAAAGATGTACCCCTTATCAGAATTCTAGGGCTAGATAAATTAAATCAAAACGGTGATCCACAGCCCGATGCCAACTTTGATTATGTTGAAGACATCACCATAAATCCAGAAAAAGGATATATGGTTTTCCCTGTTTTAGAGCCATTTGGCAGAACCTTGGAAGCCCAATTCCTCCCTAACGAGCAGTTCTTAGCCGATAAATATGTTTACGACACCCTTTATCGCACCACAAAAGCCGATGCTGAATTGGTGTCTCGACTCAATAAATTCTTCCTTAAGGGGAGCTTACAATCAGGCTCGTCTAACGAAATTAATCTCAACGCTTTTCAAATTGCGCAAGGCAGTGTACAAGTGTTTGCAGGCAATACTCCTTTGGTAGAGGGTACAGATTATACCGTTGATTATTCATTGGGCAAAGTGAATATTATAAACCCTTCGATTCTGAACTCAGGCAAGAAAATTAGAGTGACTTTTGAAAAGGCTGACTTATTCAATTTCCAATCAAGAACATTAATTGGAACTCGCCTAGATTATATTTTTAGCGATAAAATAAACTTTGGTGCCACTCTACTCAACCTGAACGAACGCCCACAACTGACAAGGGTTGTCATTGGTAACGAACCAGTGAGTAACACCATGTGGGGGCTTGATATGAATTACAGCAATGAATCTCGCCTTTTGACAAAAATGGTAGATGCCCTTCCTTTTATAGATACCAAAGCCCCTTCTACTATCACTTTTAGCGGTGAACTAGCTCAATTACTTCCAGGTACATCAAATAAAATTGGCGGAGAAGGAACGTCCTATATTGATGACTTTGAGGCAACAGTTACACCCTTCAGTCTAAATAACCCTACGAGTTGGAGGCATGGTTCAACACCCAAAACAGATGATGACCGCTTCGACCGAAGTAATCAAACCACCGACCGACTTGGGGCTAATTACAAAAGAGCGAAAATATCATGGTACACCATCGACAATGTTTTCTATCGCTCCTCTGGCAGAGCAAGGCCTACCAACATTAATGCCCAAGATTTAGAAAACCATTATGTACGATCTGTTGGCCAAAACGAAGTCATCAAGCGAGATGCTCAACAGATTATCATTAATGAGCCTTCCTTTGATATTGCCTATTACCCTGCTGAAAGGGGGATGTATAACTACAATCCTGATTTGACCTCAGAAGGTTTTTTAAAAGACCCTAAGACCAATTTTGGCGCCATAACTCGTGCCATCACCAACGAAGTAGATTTTGACAAGACCAATGTTGAATACATCGAGTTTTGGATGATGGACCCTTATATCAACTCGACCAACGGCACGCCAAATAACCCTAGGGGCTTAATAGATGATGGTATAAATGCCCCCAAAGCCAATACCACAGGTGGTAAAATGATCTTCAACCTAGGGAGTATCTCAGAAGACCTTATGCGTGACGAACGCCATGCATTCGAACAAGGCTTGCCTGGCGATGGGCTGGCAGGTTTAGATAATGTGGTTGAAAACGAATGGGGAAGGGTGACAAGACAGCCATACCTTAACCCAGCCTTTGATAACTCTGCTGAAGCAAGAGCTAATCAGGATGTCGGTTTAGATGGACTGAAGTCGTCTGATGAAGTGACGTATTACAGTGATTTCTTAAATGCGATTAACCTCACAGGGCCTGCGCAGCAGCAGGTCAGAAATGACCCTTCGGCAGATAATTTCAATTATTACCTGAGTGACGCATTGGACAATAGCGATGCCAAAATTCTCGAGCGCTATAAAGATTTCAATGGCATGGAGGGCAATAGCCCCATTAACGATGGTAATCAGCTTTTTACGCCCTCCTCATCCAACTTACCCGACAATGAAGATTTGAATAGAGACAATACACTGGGAGATTTAGAGGAATTCTATGAGTATGTGATTGACCTAAAACCAGGGCAACTCAAAGTAGGGCAGAATAACATTGTAGATAAGGTAATTAATAACATTGGGAACGGACAAGATGAGGTGCCATGGTACTTGTTCAGAATTCCAGTGAGGAAGCCAGACAGGGTTCAAGGAAACATCAACGGATTTAAGTCTATCCGTTACATGAGAACTTACCTTACTGGTTTTGAAGAACCCGTTGTACTGCGAATGGTAAATTTCAGGTTAATCGGTAGCCAATGGAGAACCTTCCAAGAAAGCCTTTTCGAAAAAGGCCTCTTTGAGGTACCTGAGCCTTCTGATCCAAATTTCACAGTTTCTGTGGTAAGTATAGAAGACAACAGCCAAGGCGGTGTTGACCGTCCGCCTTATGTGGTTCCTCCAGGAGTAGTGAGGGATAGAGATAACACTTCGGCTGTAGAAAGAAGAAGAAACGAGCAAGCGCTGCAGCTCTGTGTGGATGATTTAAGAGATAAAGACGCCCGTGCGGTATTTAAAAATGTAAGTCAAGACATGGTTAATTATGGCCGTCTTAAAATGTTTTTACACGCTGATAGTCCTGAAGATTTAGCACCTGGCGAGGTGACTGCATTTATAAGATTAGGAACAGACTTTACGGAAAACTATTACGAAGTAGAAGTACCCTTAACAATGACTCCTGCTGGCTTGTTCTCTGCAACAGACATTTGGCCAGAAGAGAATGAGATCGATATCGCATTTTCAAGTCTTTATGAAGTCAAAGCCAAACGAAATGCCTCTAATGCCAACTTAAGTTTACCCTATACCGAACAGGTAGACCGTTATAATGTAACGGTGGTAGGGCGACCTGATTTAAGTACTGTTCAAATCTTGATGATTGGTGTTCGTAACCCTAATTCTCCAGATTTGGAGCCAAAAAGTTTCTGTATCTGGGCAAATGAGCTCAGGGTGGCCGATTTTGATAGTAAACCTGGTATTGCTGTGAATGCCAGACTGGATGCTCAACTGGCTGATTTTGGAAACATCTCTGCCTCACTGCGCCATTCTTCAATCGGATTTGGAGGAATTTCAGATAAAGTATCTGAAAGGAACAGAGAAAGAACCACGCAATATGATATCTCCACTAGTTTGAAATTAGGTCAATTCTTTCCTGAAGATTGGGGAATAGAATTACCCGTCTTTTTCAGCTTCGAGAATTCAAGATCAATCCCTCAATTTGATCCACTCGACCCCGATTTACCATTGGACGATGTGTTACGTTCATTCGAAACGAAGCAAGAGAGGGATGAATATTTTGATAAGGTAGTCGACCAATCTGCCCGTAGGAGTTTCAACTTTTCGAACGTGCGCAAAAGAAGAACGAATGAAGATAAACCAAAGCACCTCTATGATATTGAAAACTTTAGCTTCACCTATGCCTACAATGAAGTTACCAGGAGTAATATTAATACAGCAGGCTATGATTTTAGGAATTACCGAGGAGCCGTAACTTATAGTTATCAACCGAAAGAATGGTTCTTTGAGCCATTCAAAAACATCAATGTTTTTAATTCAAAGTGGCTTCAAATTATAAAAGACATTAACCTCAACCTGATTCCTAACTCCATTATTGTCAATGGAAATGTGAATCGATCATTCTTGAAAACTCAGCTCAGAAACGCTGACCTTAACACCGAAGGGCTTGATCCCTTTTTTGAAAAATCCTTTACTTTCGATAGAACCTATGCCGTAAATTGGAATTTGACCAAGGTACTGACCCTTGACTATACAGCTAATGTCAATGCCATTATTGATGAACCAGAAGGCGATATTAACACCGACATTAAGAAAGACTCTGTTTGGACCAATTTCAAAAATTTAGGGAGATTAAAAAATTACACTCATACCATTACATCCTCTTATACCCTACCCTTCGATAAAATCCCAATCACCAGTTGGATCACTTCTACTGTTGGGTATTCGACTACCTTTAATTGGAAAGCGGGCGCCATAGGCCAAGCCGATACCCTTGGGAATTTTTCGGATAACACTCGGATCGCAACGATTAACGGAAAATTCGATCTAGTAGCCTTGTATAATAATATTGGCTTACTGAAAAAGATCAACTCTCCTACAAGAAGCAGAGCCCGACCCCAATCTATTAACGCAAATGACACAATCAAGCAGAAGAAATCAATGGTAGAAATACCTGCCATCAAAGGCTTATTGAGAGCAATAATGATGGTGCGTAATGTGAATTTTGACTACGCTGTAGCGCAGGGAACTGTATTGCCTGGTTATATGCCAGAAGTATTCCTCTTTGGTTTAGATAGAGAAATGACCAACCCAAGTCTTGGCTTCATAGTCGGTGGTCAAAACCCTGCGATCAGAACACAATTAGCAGAGAACGGACTCTACGCCCAGAGCACCTTCTTGACTGCACCATTTCAGCAGAACAAGAATATTAACTTCAATTATGGTGCGCTAATAGAGCCCTTCACAGACTTTAGAGTCAACCTGACTGGCAAGGTGACCCATTCTCAAAATTATCAAGAGATCTTTAGAAGAGACGAAGGTTCAGATCAATTCTTGAGTATCAACCCCAACCGTACTGGTACCTATGGCATTTCATACAACATGATTCGAACGGCCTTCCAAAAAGACGATGAAAATGACGAATCACCCCTCTTTGCTAACTTCGAAAATTTCAGAAGCGTGCTCAAGGGAAGGCTTGATCAAGAAAATGATGCTGGCACATATGACGTTAACTCTCAAGAAGTAGTCATCCCTGCATTCTTAGCCGCCTACTCAGGTCAAAATCCAGATGAAGTTAAAACATCTGCCTTCCCCAAATTACCAATCCCTGGTTGGTCTTTAAGCTACAGGGGTTTAACAAAAATAGAAGCATTAAAAGAACTCTTCTCTAGCATTCAATTGAGCCATGCCTACAAAAGTGATTATAGCGTAAGCAACTATGTTAACTCGGCCCTATATACCAATAACCTAACCTTAGATAACAATACGTCAGACTTCGGGCTCGCTTCTCAATTCAATGAAGAGGGAAGCTTGGTTCCGATCTTCACTTCCCAGCAAGTCGTGCTCACAGAGCGTTTTTCGCCTTTAGTTGGTGTTAATATCCGAACGACCAACAGTTGGAACTTGAACATGGACTATTCTATGGAACGAAATGTTGCCTTAAACCTATCAAATATTCAAGTGACAGAAAGGTCTGCTAGCGATGTTAATATCACGGTTGGCTATACCAAAGCAGGTGTAAAAATTCCTTTCAGAATAAGGGGACGGAAAGAAACATTGCCAAATGAACTGAGGTTTAACATGGGACTAAGAATTAGCGATAGCAAGACGGTGCAGCGAAGAATTGCCGAAGAAAGCATCGTAACAGATGGAATTAAAATCTATAGATTAAGTCCAACGGTAGAATACAATATTAGCGATGCCCTGCAAGTATCTTTCTATTTTGAGAGAAATTTAAATGAACCTCGAGTGACAACGAGCTTCTTAAATGCTCGAACAGCCTTTGGTGGAAGAATCAGATTTAGTTTGTCTCAATAAGCCCTTACTTTTCCCAATATTCCATTATTTTTGAATGAATTTATTTTAGATCAATGAACATACCAAGCGACTTACTTTACACCAAAGATCACGAGTGGGTAAAGATTAATGGAAATGAAGCGACTATAGGAGTTACTGCCTTCGCTCAAAGTGAATTAGGGGATATCGTATACGTAGAAATTGAAACGGAAGGCGATACCTTAGGTAAAGACGATGTATTCGGAACGGTAGAAGCTGTAAAGACAGTTTCTGATCTTTTTATGCCACTTTCGGGTGATATAAAGGAGTTCAATACGCAACTCGAAGACAGCCCAGAAACGGTAAATACCGATCCTTACGGAGACGGCTGGATGATCAAGATTACAATGAGTGATCCTTCTGAAGCTGATTCCCTATTAGATGCTGCCGCTTACAAAGAATTAATCGGTCAATAAATCCGATTAGTTTGAAGCGTACGTTTATCAAATCATATTGGTTAAGCATTCTTTGGGCTGTGATGTTGGCAGTGCTTATGTTAACGCCTCAAGAAGCATTTCCTAAATCTGAATTACTCGGATATGATAAAATAGCACATCTAGGAGTTTTTGCCATCTTCAGCATCACACTAATGATAGGCTACAGCACTCGTCACAAGCTTAGCCAATTGGCTAAGCTTGTGAAAATTAAAATTGTGAGCGGATCGATAGCCTATGGGCTAATTTTAGAATCACTGCAGCATTTTGTACCCGGTAGAATGGTTGATATTTACGATTTATTAGCAAATACATTTGGCGCTATTGTAGGTGTCATTCTTTTTTCTACTTTTAACAAAAATTAGTTTGCGATTCTAAAACTAATGTTATAGTTTTAACTAATCTAACAAAAGAAATTATGGAAGCTAAAAAGACTCCTTCAGCAGACTTGAACAAAAAGTCAAGTCTATTCCTAGCAATAGGTCTGCTTGTGAGCCTTGGCGTAACCTTAGCCGCCTTCGAGTGGAAAAAGTACGATCAAGGTGAGCTCATGGACTTAGGCATGGTTACAGACCAGTTTGAAGAACTAACTGAAATCCCCCCAACCGAGCAACCACCACCACCACCACCAAAACTTCAACAACCTCAAATCATTGAGATTCCTGATGAAGAAGAGATCGAAGAAGAAATCGAAATCGATTTGGATGTAGAAATCACTGAAGAGCAAGAGGTAATGGATATCGTATTTGAAGCTGAGCCTGAAGAGGAAGTAGCTGATGAGATTTTCATGGTGGTTGAAGAATCAGCCGAATTCCCAGGTGGACAAGGCGAGTGGAATAAATTCCTTAGAAAAAATTTAGATTATCCTCGCCAAGCCACTCGTATGGGTGTCGAGGGAGCTGTTTATTTATCGTTCGTGGTTGATAAAGCAGGTATTCTCTCAGATGTCGTGGTTTCCAGAGGTATTGGAGGGGGATGTGATGAAGAAGCGATGAGAGTATTGAAGTCGTCTCCAAGATGGACGCCTGGAAAACAAAGAGGCAGAGCTGTTAAGTCAAGAATGGCAATCCGAATTGTTTTTAGATTGAGATAAAAAAAGAATGCCCAGAAATACTGGGTTTCTTTTTGATTATATTAACTAATTATTTAGTTAATTAACTAAATAATTAGTTATTTGTAACTTAAAATAATCGATATGGAAAAGAAAAAAGACCCACAAGTTGACTTCTCTGATAAGAGCGCCTTGTTTTTACTCCTTGGCTTATGTACCAGCATAAGCTTGACGCTCATTGCCTTCGAGTTTAAAAGTGTAACCAAACCTGATACTATCACATTCTATGATAATTCGACCGATGAAGACCTTTATGAAGTCCCTATTACAATAATAGAACCGGCAAAGCCTCCGCTAAAGCCACCTGTCCTTTTAGCAATACCTAATGATGATACTGTTATCGATATTGAGCCCTACATCTTTGATCAATCGGAGCCAGTATATATAACTGAAGACTTACCCGCAATGGAAGAACTCCCCGCTGAAATAGCAGAAGAGATCACAT
>JBLIES010000079.1:0-14994 GCA_047633135.1 Roseivirga sp. | reverse complement strand
CTGATTTATGGATTGAAAAAGTTGAATAAGAAAATCCCTGGCGCATTCATCGCACTATTAATGGGTATTGCTGCCGTGTATTTCTTGGGGCTTAACGAATTTGGGGTGAAAATAGTGGAGGATATCCCATCGGGTCTTCCGCAATTTATGATGCCAAATATAACTTTAGAGTCCTTTATAAAGCTCGCGCCACTGGCTGGAACTTTAGCCGTTATTTCTTTTATCGAGGCCTATTCTATTGGCAAGGCGATGGAAGCAAAAGAAAGAACCTATAAGATCATTCCAAATCAAGAGCTTATCGCCTTAGGCTTATCAAATGTCTTCGGCTCATTTTTCCAATCTTTTTCTGCCACAGGTGGTTTTTCTAGATCGGCCGTCAATTATAGTTCTGGTGCTAAAACTCCTTTAGCTGGAATCTTTAGTGCGTTAATTGTTACTTTAACCTTGCTCTTTTTAACTCCATTTTTCTATTATTTGCCTAATGCGATCCTTGCTTCAATCATTATGATTGCGGTGGTCAATTTGGTAGAATATACCTATATCAAATACCTGTGGAAAACCAATAAGGTGGAATTTGTATTATTGATGGTGACCTTCTTAGCTACTTTTAGTTTTGGAATGGTAGAAGGGATTGTGACAGGAGTTGTATTCTCCGTACTGTTATTGATTTACCGAGCGGCAAATCCTCATATGGCAGTTTTAGGTAGAGTAAAGGGCTTTACAGAATATCGAAATATTAAGCGTTTTGAGGAATTAGAATCATGGGATCATCTTTTAATCATTAGAGTTGATGCGCCTTTTGCTTTCGTGAATATTCAAACCATCAAAGAAAAAATACTGAACGAGGCGGTTAATAGAGAAGGGAAATTAAGCAAGGTAATTATTGATGCAGGCCCGGTCTCTTTCATTGATGCTACAGGTATTGACGGTATTCGTGAATTAATGGAGTCATTGAGAACTATGAATATTGAAATGCTGTTTTCCGAAGTGGTTGGACCTGTGAGGGACATCTTTTACAAGAATGATTTATTCAGTGGGAAAGCGGCTGAAACTTTCTTTATGACTACTGACGAGGCCGTTAATTATTGTTTATCAGAACAAAGAAAAAATGACCATGTCAGTTTCGCTGTACAAGCCAGCCATTAATTGTAACAATTGTTACAAGGACCGCGCGTATTTAAAACCAACTTTGGTTCAGATTTAGAATTAGTAAAACACAACGATGAATATAGATCAGATTTACACAGGATGTTTGGCACAAGGAGCCTACTTTATCGAAAGCAATGGAGAGGTGGCGATTATTGATCCACTAAGAGAAACACAGAATTACATAGATAGAGCCGAAAAAGCAGGTGCAAAAATCAAATATATTTTTGAAACTCATTTCCATGCCGACTTTGTATCGGGTCATTTAGATTTGGCCAATAAAACGGGAGCTACCATTGTATATGGCCCAGGGGCAAAAACTGAGTTTGATATTCATGAGGCACATGATGGAGAAATTTTTCAGCTTGGCAATGTTAAAATCAAAGTATTGCATACCCCCGGACATACTCCAGAAAGCTCTACTTACTTATTGATGGATGAGCAAGGTAAGGATCATGCTATTTTTAGTGGGGATACTTTATTTATTGGTGATGTCGGACGGCCTGATTTAGCAGTGAAATCTGATTTAACGAAAGAGGATTTAGCAGGGATGCTCTTTGACAGCCTTCGCACCAAAATCATGATATTAGCGGACGATGTTATCGTTTATCCAGCACATGGGGCAGGTTCTGCTTGCGGTAAGAACATGAGCAAGGAAACGACAGATGTATTGGGTAATCAGAAAAAAGTGAACTACGCCCTTAGAGCGGACATGACGCGAGAAGAGTTTATAAAAGAAGTAACTACGGGTATATTACCTGCTCCTCAATACTTCTCTAAAAACGTGATGCTCAATAAAACAGGCGCTTCCGCCTTGGATCAAATTTTAGAAAAAGGTGGCGTAGCGTTGGATGTTGAGTCTTTCGAAGCAATGGCTAATCACGAGGGTGCATTGGTGCTCGATACTCGAAATCAAACGAATTTTAAAGATGCTTTTATTCCAAATTCTATCTTCATTGGTATTGATGGTAGTTTTGCACCTTGGGTAGGTGCGTTGATTGCTGATTTAAATCAACCGATCATCTACTTGGCCGATGCCGGAAGAGAAGAAGAAGTGGTGACTCGACTGACTAGAGTAGGTTACGATAACACCCTAGGGTATCTAAAAGGGGGGATCGAAGCGTGGATTGCGGCAGGAAAAGAAGTGGATTCAATAGTTTCAATATCAGCAAAGCAATTGGCAGAAGAGTTTAAGCCCAAACAATTGAATGTGATTGATGTAAGAAAGCCCACTGAATTTTCGGCAGGACATATTGATGGGGCTCAAAATGTAGCACTCGATTATATTAATGAAGAAATGGGAGAAATCAGCAAAGATAAAACCTACTACATTCATTGTGCAGGTGGATATAGGTCTATGATTTTCTCATCAATTTTGAAGTCACGTGGTTTCGAAAACGTAATTGATATTGATGGTGGCTTCAAAGCGATCAGCGAAACAGATTTATCAATTTCGGCCTTGGCTTGTCCTTCTACTTTAAAGTAGAATTTTTTTAAACTACTTTTAAACCGATTCAGTCTGCTTTAAAACATAAAGGATAATTTTTTACAAAGAAAAATCTGAAATAATATGATTGAATTTATAAGTCAGCCTTGGCCTTGGTGGGTGGCTGGGCCAATGATCGCATTGATTATGTTTACTCTGATTTATTTAGGGAATAGCTTTGGCTTTTCATCTAACTTCAGAAACATTTGCTCCATTTTAGGCGCTGGACAATCATGCGATTTCTTTGATTTTGACTGGAAGAAGCAAGTATGGAATCTGGTTTTTGCAGCAGGGGCTATTTTAGGAGGTTTCATAGCCAGTCAATATTTAACTTCTGGAGAGGCGATCAATTTAGCAGAGACCACGATTACGGAGCTGCAGTCATATGGTATTGCAGCTCCTGGCGCTGATATGGTTCCCCTGAGTATTTTCAATTTCCAGTCATTATTGAGTCTTAAAGGCTTTGTATTCATTGTATTGGGTGGTTTTTTCGTAGGCTTCGGTACTCGATATGCGGGAGGCTGTACTTCTGGCCATGCGATTTCTGGGTTGAGTGATTTGCAACCCGCTTCTTTGTTAGCTGTCGTGGGCTTCTTTATTGGTGGTTTGACCATCACTTATTTTGTCCTTCCTCATTTACTTTCTCTTTAATATTGATTGAATGAAATACATAAAATATTTAGTGCTTGGTACCATTTTTGGGATTACACTCACAAAATCAGAATTGATTTCTTGGTACAGGATTTACGAAATGTTTCGGTTCCAATCCTTTCATATGTATGGCGCCATTGGCTCAGCAGTAGTTTTGGGCATTATTATTACTCAGATAATCAAACGCACAAAAATGAAAACCTTGAATGGTGAACCTATTGAAATTCAGCCCAAGAATTTTTCGATTTGGCGCTACTTATTGGGAGGGATTATTTTCGGTTTTGGATGGGCCTTGACAGGCGCCTGCCCAGGACCAATGTTTATTTTGGTGGGTAATGGGGTTACTGTTATTTTCGTTACCATTGCTTCTGGTCTTTTTGGCACTTATTTGTACGGAAAAATAAGGCACAGGCTACCACATTAATCTGACTAATTTGAGATCACTGATTCTAGTATTTTCCTTGATATTCATTTTTTTACCGTGTTTGAAGGCGCAAGATAAAGAGAGACAAGAAGTCTCAGGCATGTTTACCACCCGGTACATGCAAACTGCCAATGAGGGTGATTTACAAGATTTTTCAATTGTTGCATCTTGGGCTAAAATCAATGTGACACAGCGCTTTACAGACTGGCTATCTATCAAATCAGGCGTGGTTGGATTATTAAATTACGGAACGAACAGCATAGAGAGGCGCGATTTGGCTACAGGCTTTGGGCCAATCTATGAGGGTAATATATGGAATCAACGCCTAATGGAGGGTTCAACCGCCACCAGTTTACCTGAACTGCACTTGGACTTTGAGTTTGGAAACCACCTTTTTCAGATCGGAAGATTTCTTCAAAATACACCTGCTATTAATGCAGAACCATGGCCTTTACCGAATGCACTGGAAGGAGTTTGGTATAAGTATCAGCAGGACTCAGGTATCAAATTTCAGTTGGGTTTAATTGATAGAATTGCGCCTCGCTTTGGTGAAAATTTCTTCGACATTGGAGCCAGTATTGGTACGGCTGGAGTAGGCCTTGGCATTGACGGTCTTCCAAGTCAATACCGAAATAATGTGAGTGCTAACTACATGACGATGCTAAATTTAGCAGTGCCAATCAAGAAGGATATGGTGCTGGAATTCTGGAATTATCAAGTGGAAGAGGTGAGCAATACGTTTTTGGTCGAATCTAAATTCACTCTCAATAGTGATAAGGACTTAAAGCTTGCCTTGATGTTCATTAGACAAGACCGCCTGGGCAATGGGGGAAATGATGACTCCTCGTTAAGGTATTTTACAAATTCTGAATCGAACGCGTTTGGTTTCTCTCTTGCAAAATCTGTTCAAAAGAATGTGTTTTCTTTGAATTTCACTAGGATTGGAGATCAAGGGAGATTGCTCTTGCCTCGGGACTGGGGCGTTGAGCCTCTTTATACCTTTCAAAGGAGACATAGAGTAGAGGGGATGCGTGACCTTACGGCTGTGATGTTGAAATGGCAAACCAATAGTCAAAAGGAAGGTCATGACTTTAAAGTCTTCTCTAGCATAGCCAATACATGGGCAAGATCGCCTACTCACCCTGAAGACAATAAATATCAACTGCCATCTAACATCAATTGGGATGTTTCAGTGACGTTTACCCCTAAGAAAAAATTAAACGGCTTGTCGGCAGAGCTGTTCATGGCGTATCGATTCTTATCCGATAAAGACAGTGATCTCCCTATTTATACAATCAATCGCGCGAATTTTTTCCATTCGGATTTGATAGTAAGCTATGTTTTTTAGCATCTTGTACAGATGGATTTCGGAAAAGGTATAGGTGCCTTATTAGGTATTATAAAAGTGCTCTTGGCGGTAATAACTTTATTGCTCGTATTGTTCGTTGCCGTTATCTCTTATCCTGAGTTCTTTCCTGAAAAAGTAATTGACGGGCCATGGAAACCTAAATCCGTACTCACCGATTTGAAGGGAGAGCCGAAAGCTTCGCTCATTAAGCTGGGTCATGAAATAATCACGGAAACCCCTTTACTTATTGGTCAATTGAGTAAAAGTCAGCGTAAGCGATTTTCAGGCAATAACCTTACTTGCCAGAATTGCCATTTAGAGGCAGGGACAAAGCCAGGTGCTGGTTCGTTTGTGGGTGTCTTTAATCGTTTCCCGCAGTTTAGAGGAAGAGAAAATGGCATCGGTACTTTAGAGCAAAGGGTGAATGGCTGCATGGAACGCAGTATGGATGGTGTGCCTTTGCCAGAAAATAGCCTTGAAATGAAGGCCATCATTGCTTATATGCAATGGCTGAGTGATGATATCCCAGAAGAAGAACTGTCTAAATACAAAGGCTATGTGGCAGTCAATTTACCTCAAGAGGCCGCTGAGCCATTACTTGGTAAAGTGACCTATGAAAAGCATTGTACTGTCTGTCATGGAGAGAATGGCCAAGGACAACGACCCAATGATAAGGGCTTATACGTTTACCCACCGTTATGGGGGAAAGATACGTACAACCACGGAGCAGGTATGCACAGGGTGATTACCGCAGCCCAATTTATCAAAGGCAATATGCCTTATTTAGAAGCCACTTGGGATAACCCCGTGCTAACCGATGAGGAAGCTTATCACGTTGCCGCATACATTAACAGCTTTGATCGTCCGCAGAAATCAAACCCAGAGAACGACTTCCCAGACAAGCAATTAAAGCCAGTTTCAACACCTTACGGCCCTTGGACGGATAACTTCTCAGCCGAGCAACACAAATATGGTCCTTTTCAACCCATGATGGTGTTTTATGAAGAGAGATACGGGATTAAGAAATCGAAGTAGTATTCCCTTACCAAATTAAAACTGCTTGAGACCAAACATATTCCTGACTTGTTGATTATAAAGAGGATGAGTTCAAAACCCACACTTTCAATAGAAGAAATCGACCGTGTTATCGAAATGGCTTGGGAGGATAGAACCCCTTTCGATGTCATAGAAACACAGTTTGGTTTGCCAGAAAAAGAGGTGATCAAATTAATGCGCAGAGAAATGAAAGCCAGTTCTTTCCGCATGTGGAGAGAAAGAGTTCAAGGACGAAGCACTAAACATGCGGCCAAACAAACTTCCGATGTATTTAAATGCACCCAACAAAGACACATCACGTTGAACAAGATGAGCAAGCGTTGATTGAATCCTCTTCGGTATACGTCAACAAAGCCCAGTAGTGAGTTATCCTGAGTTTGTCTCAGGATTTTTTATTGTAATTCTATAAATCCCAAGAAATACAGAATCCCTTTTCAGTGAGCATAGTGATTGCTTAACGCTGATTTTTATGCTTCGAATGTCGTTGGCAGCTTCGCAATGACGGTCCTGAGCCAAGGCAATTCGAACGCCAAGCGAGGCACGAAGCATTCTTTTGACTGTTCTTTTTCTACAACAGAAACCAATGGGGGATAAGATTGAAACCTATCTCAGTGAGAATTACTGAGCTCTAAAAGCCTCAATACCTCCGGTGACATTCTTAACAAGGGTAAAGCCCTGAGCGTTGAGGTATTTTTGAGCTTGACCAGCGCGAGCACCAGATTTACAATGGATAATAATCTCAGTATGTTTAAGATGCGCTATTTCTGATATGCGATGTGGTAAATCACCTAAAGGCATCAGTTTCGCTCCAAGATTATCCTCATCATATTCCCACTCTTCGCGTACGTCAAAGAAGTTTTCTAATTCGTTATCAGCTAATCGCTGCTTCAGTTCTGTTATGGTAATTTGCATGGGCTTTATTTATTCAGAATCAATCGCTTTGTTATTGTCTTACCTTCTTTAACAACGCGCAGTAAATATATGCCTTTCTGATGCGCTCCAAAAAGTATTTTCAGGCCATGTTCGGTTTGTTCAATCGTATAGGAGGTCTCTTTACCCCAGCTGTCATACAATTGAAGTGATTCTACCTGCCCAATAATATTGAACTCACCTGCGCTAGGATTAGGGAATACCTCTAGCCGAACGGCTTCAGCCCTCATGCTAGGAATAAAGTTGGCGGCAATCTCTCTATCGAACCGAGGGCGCATTAAAAAGCTCCCTTGAACATTTTCGTTTCTGCGCCAAGTGCCATTTACATTGAAAAACATTTTATCGCCAGAGTCTTGGTTTTTATCCAGTCCAACGGCTAAAAATTCATTTGTTGCTTGTTGAAAACCGATATAAAAAATGTCTTGAACGAACACAGGAGTATCCAACTTATAGGTGGTGAGGTCACCAATATTGGTAGGTCGAATAATGCTGAAAGGGTCTTGGAAAAGCACTTCCTCAGCTCTTCCTTCTTGTTCTATATTGGCCCAAACAAAGATTTCTATGGGTTGGCCAGCTTGCTGAGCAAACGGAAAGTTGATATCGATATGGGTGAGGAGTGCTCTTTGTTCTGCGAAATACTCGTAAGCTAATTTGCCACCATTTTGATTAATGCCGGCAGCAAAGTCAGGGTCTCCATCGTCATATGCGAAGTAATCCTGAAATTTTGTCACCACTTTTACTGTATCATTCACCCGATAATCTAATTGCCTGCTAAAAATGGTGTCTCGTGCTGATGAAATACTTTCAATAAAGAAGTTGTCGCCCGAATTAAGGTAATAGGTGGTTTCAAGCCATAGAGAGTCTAGGTTGCTGTTTAAGTTGGCTACATTTAAAGCAGGAGATGTAAACTCTCGCCTTGCAAAAGGACCAGGAGGAGGGTTGGCAACCGTCTCATTATTCAAGGTTTCTAAATTGGCATTTGTACCTAATTCCCTCACTGTCGTAGTGAATTGGATAGGCTGAAAAAAGTCATTGAGGTTATAAAACTCTGTATTGGTTTCGCTTATGTATTTAGCCGGATCGACAAAAAATTGCTCCATAGGCATAGCCGAATATGGCGAGATCAAAAATGAGGGTCTTCTGGTCAAGGCACGATCGACATAGGCATTATCATCAGCTGTTCTGCTATCATTTAAGTAGATATAATCCACTAACCAAGTATCGAAAGCACCTGCTAAGCGTGTAAAAGACCTAAACCTGAATTGAAAATTTTGATGGAAAAAGCTTGAATTGACTTTTAGTAGCACTTGGCTAAATTCTTCCGCTTGGTTTTCAATACCTCCCACTTGTCTCCAAACGCTTTGCCAAGTACCGTCTGCCTTTCTGAACTGTACAATCAATGAATCTTGCCTATCGGGTAATTCTCCTCGACCTGTCGCTTGCCAAAAAAAACTAAAATATACCGAGTCTCTCTGAGCGGCTGGTAAAATGCTCAAATCAATGGGTACCGAAATTAGGCTATCGGTGGCGCCATTCAATAAACTGGTAGCATTGTAGGGGCTTCCAGTAATATCTACACCATCGAAAACGGCCACATTGAGCGTAGGAGCAGATTTTCCGATCGAACTGCTAATCCTTACGTTTTCGCTATTCACCCACCGCTGAGTGGAGGGTGAGAAGTTTGATGTAGCAAAGTCATCCCAAAAAGGAAGTGTTATTTCGGCTTGTGACTGTTGAAAACCCGCTGCTGATGATGCAATGCTGTTTGTACTTTTTATCAGTTTTTTGTGAGGTAAAGGGCGCTCGATGATTTGAGCTTCAGAAATGAGAGCAATTAAAAAGCAGGATATGATAAGTGCTTTTTTCAACAGGCTATTTCATTTTTATACCTTGGTCAGAATCACCTTGACCCGTTCCATCTTGAGGTTCGATATCCTCTTGTCCGTTGACCCAAATTTCGATTAAGTCACCTGATCTTATCATAATGCCAGCTGGAGGTAGCTGTTTGTAAACAGAGTTCTCTGCTAAGGAGTCTACCCGAATGAAGTTGATTACATCAAGCTTAAGGTTCGATGCGTTAATTTGGAACTTCACCTCGTCTAGGCTTTTCCCTAAAAAGTTTGGTGCAGGAAATCTCTGAACACCTTCGCCATCCCCTATAACGACATCGACAATTGAGCCTTTAAATACGTAAGTGTCAGGCTCTATTTTTTGTCCTTTTATCATTTGAGCTAATACAGCGTTGTTGGCTGGGTTAGGTTCATAGGTAATCTCACCCATTTTTAAACCATTTGATTTTAAGATGTCTTCTGCATTTTCAACATTGGTGTTGATCAAATTAGGCATTTTTATTTCGGGAGGCACCTGAGCATTAAGCGTGATATAAATCTTCCGATCCATCTTTACTTTAGAACCCGGTTTAGGATTCTGTGAGAGTATGGTCATTGGGTCAAAACTATCGGAATAGCCAGAGTCTGCTACAATCTCATAGCGTAAATCTCGCTGGGTCACAAATTCTTCGATATCGCTGAACGGCATTCCAACCAATTCAGGCACAGTGATTGTTTCGCTGTGGTTTGTAGAGGCAGGTAAATAGATGTAAAAGAAAAATAATAGGAAGACCACCCCGATGCCTGCCATCATGAGAATGTTCTTTAAAAAATTACGAAACGTAAAAGGTTTGTCGCTCATAGGGTTGTCATTGGCTAGCGTTAACGTTCACTGTATTTATCGTTCTCTAGCGAGGCAAAGATAATCAATTAAGAAAACGGTCAAATGATTAATAATCGCATAAACTATGTTGGCTATTTTTTCGATTGAGTCAGAATGTCAATTTTTCAGGTGGGTTACAAAAATAGAAAGGCATAAAACTTACGTATCATACCTTTCTATAAGTAATTTAATTTTTAAACTAAACTGCAGTTTCGGTGTTGACGGCAACAACAGATTTAATTTCTGGAATATCTCTTTTAATCGCTTCTTCGATTCCAGCTTTCATTGTCATATGCGACATTGGGCAAGTTTCACAAGCCCCGACTAATTCAAGTCTTACAACCATATCTTCGGTAATTTCAAGTACCCGAACATCACCGCCATCGGCTTTCAAAAAAGGTCTTATTTTATCTAAAGCGGCTTCAACTTTATCGATCATCACCATAAATGTACATTAAACTTTTAATTCTACTCGCTTTGTCTCCGCTAATTGCGCATTTCTAATGGCTACTTGTTGAGCTGTTTGTTGTGCTAGTTTTATGAAGGCGTCTGCAATTGCTCCTTCTTGCATTACTGCAGGGTAGCCATTGTCTCCTGCCTCTCTTATCCCTTGAACTAACGGGATTTGACCTAAAAAAGGTACGTTATGTTTTTCAGCTAACTTTCTACCACCGTCTTCCCCAAAAATAAAGTATTTATTGTCGGGGAGCTCTTCTGGGGTGAAATAGGCCATGTTTTCAACAATGCCAAGTATTGGAACATTAATTTGTGGCCCCATAAACATGGAGAGCCCTTTCTGAGCATCTATTAAAGCTACTTTTTGTGGGGTTGTGACGAGCACAACACCGGTGACAGGCACCGTTTGAACCAGCGTTAAATGAATATCTCCCGTGCCTGGAGGTAAATCAATCAGTAAGTAATCAAGCGGACCCCAATCCGTATCACTAATAAATTGCTTTAAGGCACTGCTGGCCATTGGGCCTCGCCATACCGTTGCATTTTCTGCTGGAGTTAAAAAACCAATAGAAATAAGTTTTACGCCATACTGCTCGATCGGAACAATTAAATTTCTTTCACCTTCTTTTCTAATGCTTGGTTGTTCACGCTCGCAGTTAAACATGGTAGGAATCGAGGGGCCGTAGATATCGGCATCAATTAACCCTACTTTAGCGCCTGTTTTCGCTAAAGCAACGGCAAGGTTAGCCGTAACCGTAGATTTTCCTACACCACCCTTTCCCGAGGCTATTGCAATAATGTTTTTTACATCAGGTAAAAGGGGAGCGTTATTCCTAGTACTCGTTACATCAGAACTCATGTTGATTTCCACTTGCACATCATCGCTGATGTGTGTAGCAATGGCTTTAAGGCAATCATTTTTGATCAATTCCTTTAGAGGGCATGCGGGAGTGGTGAGCATGACAGTAAACTTTAACAGATTACCATCAATCTCAATATCAAGAATCATGTTTAAAGTCACCAAATCCTTCTTGATATCTGGATCATCAACATGTCGGAGGGCTTTGAGTACGTTTTCTTTGGTGAGTGCTGTCATAGTTTAGAAAATTCTGTTGCAAGTTAAACAGTTTTTATTCAGTCTAAATAACAGCTTTAAATGAAATTGGTTCAGTACTTTTGCTAAGCATTTTTTCAAAGTAAAGCTATCGCTATATTTGGAATCAGCAGAAATGGCAATCAACGACAGCACCATACAAGAGATTAAAAATCGAATCGATATTATTGATGTGATCAATGATTTCGTGACGCTGAAAAAAGTGGGATCAAACTATCGCGCACTAAGTCCTTTCACTCAAGAAAAATCACCTTCTTTTTACGTATCGCCAACCAAAGATATCTTCAAATGCTTTAGTACAGGTAAGGGAGGAGATGCGATTTCCTTTATAATGGAAGTCGAAGGGATAAGCTATATAGAAGCCTTAAAGTACTTAGCGGGTAAGTACGGTATAGAAATTCAAGAGCAAGAGCAGACAGATGAGCAAATTAATGCTCAAAATGAGCGAGATAGCCTTTTCATTGCGCTGAAGTTTGCCGGTGAGTTCTTTCAGGATACACTTTGGAATCATAGTCAGGGCAAAAGTATTGGCCTGAGCTATTTTAAAGAGCGAGGCTTTAGTGAAGAAACGATCAAGAAATTTGAATTGGGCTATAGCCTAGATCAATGGGATGGTTTAATGAAGGCGGCTATTGCCAAAGGGTATTCACAGGATATACTTGAAAAGGCAGGCTTGATCATAAAGACAGAAAACAAAACATACGATCGATTCAGAGGTCGGGTGATGTTTCCCATACAAAACGTTGCGGGTAAGGTCATTGCTTTTGGGGCCCGAACACTGCTTAAAGATAAGAATCAGCCAAAATATATTAACTCTCCAGAAACAGGAGTCTACCATAAGAGTGATATTGTTTATGGTATTCATCAAGCGCGCCAGGCCATTCGGAACGATGATTTATGCTATTTGGTAGAAGGGTATACCGATGTGATTTCTATGCATCAATCGGGTGTGGCCAATGTGGTTTCCTCTTCTGGCACCTCCTTAACCAAGGAGCAAATCCAGTTGATCAGCCGCTACACTAAAAACATTACCGTTTTATATGACGGAGACAAAGCGGGGATCAAAGCTTCTTTTAGAGGAATTGACCTTATCCTAGAAAACGACCTGAATGTTCATGCAGTAGTCTTTCCAGAAGGGGAAGACCCCGACAGCTTCTCACGCAGCATGGGGTCAACTGCTTACCAGCAGTTTCTGAAAAACAATGCCCAAGACTTTATTACTTTCAAAACAAACATCCTCACAGGGGGTGGAAAGAAGATCGATCCAATTAAGAAGGTGGCGATCATTCGAGAGATTGTGGAGAGTATTGCCTTAATACCTGATGGCATAAAGCGGTCGGTTTACATTCAGTCTTGTGCAGATATTCTTGAGATAGACGAACAGGTACTGCTGTCTGAATTGAACAAGATTTTAATTCAAAAGCAACGAAAAGACAGAAAACAGGATGAAAGTGCAGCGATAGAAGAAGCAGTGGTTCAACCATCGGTTGAGGAACAAAGGCAAGAAGATAACACTACGTATTACGTAGAGCGGGAGTGTTTAAGAATGATGATTAATTATGCCAATGAGCCCTACGAAGAAGATCAGAATATTGGTCAGTTTATACTACAAGAAACGGGTGATATTGAGTTTGATGACGATTTGATTAAAGAAGCTATTGTTAAATCTGCAGCAATTCTCAGCGAGGGTAAGAGACTAGAGCCAGATATGTTTATAGGCCCAAGTCAACCGAGCATGAGTCAACTAGTGATTGACTTATTAGACATGAAATACTTTATCAGTGACCTTTGGGAATCGCGTCATCGGATTAGCACCACACATGAAAGGGAAGATTTGCCTAACGCTACCCATAAAATAGTGCTTCGATTAAAACGAAAGAAGCTTCAGGCAATGATCTATAAGAATGAGAATTCGCTTAAAAACTCTTCTCAAGTGAACGACCAAGACGAATATTTAAAAATGATCAAACACCTTAAATCGCTATACGATCAGGTGACCACGGAACTTGGTATAGTGGTGTCCAAATGATTTCATCTACAACATTTACCTATTACCTTTACCTAATTAATTTTCTAAAAAATGTCTGATAATACAATTAGCCCTGGGGTTGCCGAAGAAAAAATTCAGCTTGATACAATTGAAGAAGCCATTGAGGCAATTCGAAACGGTGAAGTGATCATTGTTGTAGATGATGAGGACCGAGAAAACGAAGGTGATTTTATTTGTGCAGCAGAAAAGGTCACGCCTGAGATTATCAACTTTATGGCCACCCATGGTCGTGGTTTAATTTGCGCTTCTTTGGTAGAAGACAGATGTGATGAACTAGGATTGGAATTGATGGTAGGCGCTAATACAGCTGCTTACGAGACTCCTTTTACGGTTTCTGTTGACTTAATCGGCCACGGCTGTACCACGGGAATTTCTGCGCACGACAGAGCCAAAACTATACAAGCGCTTGTTAACCCAAATACGAAACCTGCTGAACTTGGGAAACCAGGTCATATTTTCCCTTTGAGAGCGAAAAGGGGGGGCGTACTGAGAAGAACTGGTCATACCGAAGCTACCATAGACTTTACAAGGTTAGCCGGTTTAAAGGCCGGTGGCGTCTTAGTGGAGATCATGAATGAAGACGGTTCAATGGCCAGGCTTCCTGACTTGAAAAAAGTAGCTAAAAGGTTTAACCTCAAGCTTGTTTCAATTGAAGACTTGATTTCTTACCGATTAGAAAAGGAAAGTTTAATTGAAAGGGTAGAATCGGTAGACTTACCAACTGATTACGGTGATTTTCACTTGCAAGCATACAAACAGTCGAATACGGATGAAGTCCATTTGGCAGTAATAAAAGGCGAATGGAAAGAGGATGAACCTGTTTTGGTGCGAGTGCATTCTTCAAGTATTTTAGGCGATATTTTTGGTTTCAACAAAGACACAGGTAACCCAATCAAGCATGCGCTACGCATGCTGGAAGAGGACGGCAAGGGAGTTGTGCTCTACATGAACCAAGGTGTACGCGGAGGCCGATTGTTAGATGAATTAAGGCTTTTAAAAGAGTCAGATTCGGAAGAAGGAAAATTTGGAATTAAGATGGATCAGAAAGACTTTGGTATTGGCGCTCAAATACTTAGAGACTTAGGCGTGTCTAAAATTAGGTTAATTTCTAATAACCCTAAAAAGAGGGTGGGTCTGATTGGTTACGGTTTGGAGATTCTAGAATACGTTGACCTAAAGAAGAAATAATTCCTTAGTAAAGCGCAACAATTTGACTCACATGCGTATTAATTAAGTATGAAATTCATAGTTTCTCTTCTTCTGTTTTTTACACTACAACTCACCTGTTTTGCTCAGCAGTTTCCGTCTGAATTATGGCACAGTGGACAAGTGACACTGTTAGATCAAAGCGTCAGAAAAGGTGAATTGAAATACGACCTTAAAAGTCAAACCGTCCAAGTTCGGAAAGAGGAGAAAACAGAGACGTATAATGCCAGCCAAATACAAGTTTTCTTCTTTATCCAGGCCTCTATTAATGCGCTAAGGACTTTTTACTCATTACCCTACGCGACAAATACAGGCTATGCGCGGCCTACTTTTTTCGAAGTATTTGTAGAGGGTGAAATGACTTTGTTTGGAAGGGAATATGAGGTCGTCTCGAATATAGACTCCAACCCTAACC
>JBLIES010000078.1:0-15062 GCA_047633135.1 Roseivirga sp. | reverse complement strand
TCAACCCTTAACTTTTATTGAAAGATAGGAGAGTACATTCCCAAACTGATCAAGTTGGGCCAATGTATCGTCCATAATTTCTCTTCCGTTGAGTCGGGCCAGCATTAAGCCGAATACGCCATTTAAGCAAGCTTGAATCGGGTCATTAATAAGTCCGTTGGATTCCATGATAGAAGTACGAATTGCGGGCCTTGCCTTATTAAAAACGGCCCTATAGTTTTCATCTTCTACCTGAAGTTTCAGGCTGAGGTCTGAAAGTCGCCTGACTTCGGATTGAGCATAGCTTAGATGGCCTTCTTTTTCGAGTTTTTCTCCCTTCATTTCCGAAATAATCGTCTCATACCAAGCCTTGAGTTCCGCTTTTCCTTCCGTATTCAGACTTTCTTGAGGGATATTGTTAATTACCCGCTGCTCTATCTGAACAATATCGAGGTCAAAACTTCGGACTAAAGCTTCGGTTTGGTACATGTAAATGATGTATTCCGAAAGATTCTGTTGTTTTTTCTTCTCTGCTAATAACATAGGTGCAAAATTAATGGTTAAAGGCACAAAGCAAATGCATCATAATTTTCTATTTTTGCAGTCTTTTATAAAGGTATGGAGAGAATAAGGAATTTTTGCATCATCGCACACATCGATCACGGTAAGAGTACTTTGGCTGATAGGATGTTACAGTTTACGGGAACCGTTGGCGATCGCGATATGCAAAATCAGCTGTTGGATAATATGGATTTGGAGCGAGAACGTGGTATCACGATCAAGAGCCACGCCATTCAAATGAAGTACATGCACAAGGGAGAGGAGTATACCCTCAATCTGATTGATACTCCCGGACACGTGGATTTCTCTTATGAGGTGTCTCGGTCTATTGCGGCATGTGAAGGGGCACTTTTGATTGTAGATGCTTCGCAAGGTGTTGAGGCACAAACAATATCAAACTTGTATTTGGCTTTAGACCATGACTTGGAAATAATTCCAGTATTGAATAAAATAGATTTGCCGGGGGCAATGCCAGATGAGATGACCGATCAGGTGATTGAACTCTTGGGGTGCAAGCACGAGGATGTAATTCGGGCGTCAGGAAAAGAAGGTATCGGTATAGAAGATATTCTTACCGCCATTTGCGAAAAAATACCTGCTCCAAAAGGAGACCCTAATGAACCATTGCGTGCCATGATTTTCGATTCAGTTTTTAACTCTTTCAGAGGAATCGAAGTGATTTTCAGGGTTTTTGATGGAACAATCAAAAAGGGAGACAAGATTAAATTCGTCAATACAGGTAAGGTTTATCATGCCGATGAGATTGGAGTGCTAAAATTAAAGCAATCTCCTCAAAAAGAAATTAGTGCTGGTAATGTAGGTTACCTAATCTCAGGGATCAAAGTGGCCAAAGAAGTGAAGGTAGGCGATACCGTTACCCATGCCGATAGACCTACTACTAAAATTGTCAAAGGTTTCGAAGATGTGAAACCAATGGTGTTTGCGGGTATTTACCCAGTAGAAACTTCAGAATTCGAAGAGCTTCGTGCTTCCATGGAGAAGCTTCAACTGAACGATGCTTCGCTTGTCTGGGAGCCAGAAACTTCGGCTGCTCTAGGCTTCGGTTTCCGATGTGGTTTCTTAGGGATGCTGCACTTAGAAATTGTGCAAGAACGTTTGGAGCGTGAGTTCAATATGACAGTTATCACTACTGTGCCTTCAGTTCAATTTCATATTGTCAAGCATGACGGTTCTATTCTAAAAATCAATGCGCCTTCTGAATTACCAGAAGCCGTTAACTTTTCGCACATCGAAGAGCCCTTCATTAGAGCTCAGATCATTTCAAAATCTGAATACATCGGAGGAATCATTAGCCTTTGTATGGACAAGCGAGGAATTATCAAAAATCAGGTGTACTTGACCAGCGATAGAGTTGAATTAACATTCGAAATGCCTTTGGCTGAAATCGTCTTTGATTTCTTCGATAAGCTCAAAACGATATCAAGAGGTTACGCCTCCTTAGATTACGAATTGATCGGCTTTAGGCAATCCAACATGGTGAAGCTTGATGTTCAGCTCAATGGGGATAAAATTGACGCGCTATCGGCCATAGTGCATAAAGACAAAGCCTACGATTGGGGAAAACGACTTTGCGAGAAATTGCAGGAATTAATTCCTCGTCAAATGTTCGAAATTGCCATTCAGGCAGCAATTGGAACAAAGATTATCGCTAGAGAAACAGTAAAGGCAATGCGTAAAAATGTATTGGCCAAATGTTATGGTGGTGATATTTCTAGAAAGAGAAAATTACTCGAAAAGCAGAAAAAAGGTAAGAAAAGAATGCGTCAGGTAGGTAATGTAGAAATTCCTCAAGAAGCATTTATGGCGGTATTAAAGTTAGATTAAAGGTGCTTTGTTGTGAGGGCACTATTTGTGGTCTTTATCAACAGAAGTGCAAAGCACCAAATACTAAATACAATAAATTGTAAGTCAATGGAACTGTTAGACGGAAAAGCAACGGCTCAATCGATTAAAGATGACCTGGCTCAAAAGGTAATAGAGATAAAAAGCAAAGGGGGCAAGGCACCTCATTTAGCCGCTGTTTTGGTGGGCAGCGATGGTGCAAGCCAAACGTATGTAAATGCGAAAGTAAAAGCATGCGAGCAAATCGGCTTCGGTTCGACTTTAATCCATTTACCAGCAGAAACTTCTGAAGAAGAGTTATTAGCAACGGTCCACAGATTAAATAACGATCCAGAAATAGACGGTTTTATCGTTCAGGTACCGTTGCCAAAACACATTGACGAGCATAAGGTAGTTGAAGCCATTTTACCTCATAAAGATGTGGACGGGTTCCATCCGACCAATTTGGGTAAAATGTTATTAGACCTGCCAACGCTTTTACCAGCTACCCCTAAAGGGATGATGTTGTTGCTAGAGAGAAACGGTATCGAAACTTCTGGAAAGCATTGCGTGGTGATTGGAAGAAGCCATACGGTAGGCACGCCTATCAGCGTGTTGATGTCCAGGAATAGCAAGCCAGGAAATGCGACAGTAACGCTTTGCCACAGCAGAACTAAAAATTTGGCCGAGATCACTCGACAAGCAGATATTTTGATCGTTGCCATTGGCAGAGAGGGCTTTGTTTCTGCTGATATGGTCAAAGAGGGAGCCATAGTGATTGATGTTGGAATTCATCGTGTGGCGTCCGCCAATACTAAATCAGGGTTTAAATTGAAAGGCGATGTTAAGTTTGAGGAGGTCGCTCCAAAATGTTCGTACATCACCCCAGTACCTGGCGGAGTAGGGCCAATGACCATTGCCTCTCTGCTGTGGAATACTTATTTAACCAATCAAAGGCTCGTTTAACCCTCTCCTTGAGACTTGTTGATAACATACCAAACGAGATCACGTTGAATCACCTGCGCCAAAGCACTGTGAGAGGCCATTGGAATATGACCTTTGCTAAACTAAGCGTACTTTGCGGTGAGAGGTACTAGAAATTAAATTCGAAAAAGTAAGCTGGCCAGAGGCCAATACCATATTTGTCACTCGGTACAACCGAGCGATTGTAGCGTCATCCTGAACTTGTTTTAGGGCCTTTATTCATTCGAACAAGTATAATCGTTTTTCTGAGCGAAGCGAAAGAAACCTTAATAATATACCCTTGCAAAATGTAAGGAGCTTTTAACCTAGCAGTTTCAACACCTGCTTTAAAAAATTGATATGTCTGTAATTGAAAAATCTGTTGAACTTCCATTGATGGAAGCTTTTTATACTATTCAAGGGGAGGGTCACTTCACCGGAAATCCTGCCTATTTTATTCGCCTAGCGGGTTGCGATGTCGGCTGTGTTTGGTGCGATGTCAAAGACTCTTGGGATGCTGACCGTTGGCCGCGGCAGTCTACAGCTCAAATTGTTAAGGAAGCAGAAGCTTACCCATCGCGTTTGGCAGTCGTTACCGGAGGCGAACCGCTCATGTATGATCTTACTGATTTAACGGATCAACTCCATTCCGCAGGCTTCGAAACAAACATTGAGACCTCAGGGGCTCATCCGTTGTCTGGTGATTGGGACTGGCTGTGCTTCTCTCCTAAAAAGTTTAAAAATCCAAAAGAGGAGTTTTATAAAGCCGCTCATGAGCTAAAGATCATTATTTTTAATAAAAGCGATTTCGCCTGGGCAGAAGCTCATGCCGCTAAAGTCAACGATGATTGTCTCTTATACCTTCAGCCAGAATGGGATAAATCAGATAAAATGCTTCCCGAAGTAATTGAATACGTAAAAAATAACCCCAAGTGGAAAATATCGCTGCAAACTCATAAGTTTATGAATATACCATAGCGGCTATTTTGAAAATCTTTCTTACCATATTTCTTCTAAGTTTCTTCTTCTTGGCCAATGGTCAAGAAGAAGAAGAAAACAAACTGCATTCGCGTAATCGAAAGGCGCTGGAGTTTTTCAAGCAAGCCCAAGAATTGGATCACGTTGGTAATTTATACGAGTCCTATGATTTACTGATTCAGGCGTTAGCGAAAGACGATAGCTTTGATGAGGCAGTCCTTTTATTGCACCAAGTGCTTATAAAGCGAGGAGAAGTTGATAAAGCCCTTCTTGTTTATGAGAATTATCAGGCAGAAGTTGTACAAGAATTTAAGAATAGAATGTTGGCCGATGGTGCTTATGCTTTGTTTTCAAATGGGCAATACGAAAAGGCCAAGGCGCTCAAAGATAAAATTCAAGGCAAGGTGGTAGACATTGATGAAGCGCTCCTTTCTCTAGTCACCGGATCAATAGATTATGCGTTAAAGGCAAAATCCTTAGGCTTAGATATCGCTTTTGAAAAACTCAGTGCCCCAATAAATCAATATGCCCAGCAGTATTTCCCATCAATCACTGCATCCGACCAACTCATTTTTACAGTAAGAGAGAATCAAGGGAGAGGGGATGAAAACCTATATTTCTCAAATCAAGTCGATGGTATTTGGCAATCACCAATGAGTATTTCAAAAAACATCAATTCAGACAGAAATGAAGGGACTGCCTCCATATCTGCCGATGGCAATACATTGGTATATACTGCCTGTAATTCACCCGATGGAATAGGCAGCTGCGATTTGTATGTAGCCTACAGAGACGGCAGCGATTGGTCTCCCCCCAAGAACCTCGGCAGAGCAGTGAATACGATCCATTGGGATTCGCAGCCCTCCCTCTCACAAGATGGGCGACTGCTTTACTTTGTCAGTAGCCGACCGAATGGCTTAGGAGGCCAAGACCTTTGGAAATCTACCAAGGTCAGCGGTAAGTGGACTGAAGCTCAAAACCTTGGCCCTGCAATCAACACGCGTTTTGACGACTGTTCGCCCTATATACATCCCAACGGTATCAATCTTTACTTTGCCTCTCGGGGTAGATTGGGCTTTGGAGGCTACGACCTATATACCGCTGAGTTTGAAAAAGGTAATTGGCTTGAGGTAAAGAATTTAGGTTATCCAATAAACAACCATCGCAACCAAGTCGGCTACACCATCAGTTTAGACGGCTGGGCTTATTACAGCGATAATCTGTTTGATGGTGGCGCAGAGATATTCAGGTTTAAACTTCCAGAAGAGCTAATTCCCAAAAATCTAGTAGATTATAAAAGAGGTCTTGTCATGAGTGCTGCTGATAGCACTCCCGTGTTTGGAGAAGTATATGTGGCAGATATCAAAAGTGACTCAATCATTTCGAGGACTTATGCCGATTTTGAAACAGGTCGTTTCAACCTTGTTTTTCCACAAAATTCGAAAGCGAATATTTACGTACGAAGGCGAGGGTATCTTTTATTTAAAAGTAACCTAGTGGATTTATGGGGAAGTAAAAGTGCAGCTGAAATATATCTTCAGCCGATTAAGGTGGGGGATAAAATAATTCTCAACGATATACTCTTCGACCTCAACAGTGCGGCCCTCAGTAAATCCGCAACCAAGGAGTTAGAAATAGCCATAGAGTTTTTAAAAGACAACCCAGCGTTAGTCGTTGAAATTAGGGGGCATACAGATAGTATTGGCGATGAAGTCTACAACCTTAGGCTTTCGAGCCAACGAGCAGAAGCGGTTTACAAATACCTTATTGGGAAAAAAATACCTGAGGCACTTTTGAGCTTCAAAGGGTATGGAGAAGGTCAATTACTCTCAAGAGTAGATATTGAGGAGTCTAAAAACCGAAGAATCGAAATATATATAAAAAGTCTAAAAAAAACCGAGAGATAATTCTTTAATGCTTCTTGCTCTAACCGCTACGGATTTAGTCACAAATTATACCTATTTTATCTTATTTATCTTTGCTCCGATGTTTGGAAGGAAGCCACTATAACTACACGATAAACCCTTCCTCAGACGTCTCAGGGCACACAGTAAAAGAATTTTAGAGTTCCATCTCAATGTCTAGCGCTGGTGAAAACTCTGGTGTTCCGACTTGATAATATCCTGACTAAGTAACCCCTTTAATCATCAATAGGATAATAAAATATGTGTTCAGTTCTATTATATTAAGCTATTGTAATTTGATAATTTACAAATTTAAATATTGATATGTGAATATTATATTGTCCTAAAAGCAGTCTATAAATTTGGTATTATAATAAATATTCATTTAGTTTCATCCCTAAGTATTCTTTGAGTGCAGGTGTTTGTACTCAATTTTTATTTTGGTGTGAAAGTAAATTATGGAATAATTATTTAATTAATAAACAAAACTAACATGAAGAAAATTGTATTGAGTTGTTTTATGCTTTTGCTAATGATATCTAACATAGCATTACAAGCGCAAGAGAGAACTATATCTGGAAAGGTTATTGGTGCCGATGATGGCTTACCATTACCCTTGGTTTCAGTTTTTCTTAAAGGCACCAGTACAGGTGTGCCGACAGATTCGGACGGTAATTATCGTCTTAACATTCCTCAATCAGGGGGGGTTTTAGTGTTCAAGTTCTTGAGTTTCACCACTCAGGAAGTGGCTATTGGAACGCAAACAGTCATCAACATTACATTACAAACTGAAATAACAGCGCTTGGGGAGGTAGTTGTTGTTGGTTATGGGACTCAGTCAGAAAAATTGACACTGCAATCAGTTTCAAATATATCTGCGAAAAACCTTAACAATTTACCAGTACTTTCTGCCCAAGAAGCACTACAGGGTCAAGCTGCAGGAGTGAATGTGGTGACTAGTTCAGGTATTGCTGGTGCATCGAGTAGGGTTAATATCCGTGGTATCGCTTCATTAGGAGATGGTGCTACTCAGCCGTTATATGTAATCGATGGTGTGCCATTGAACGATGTTATTCGCTCGGGTGGTCAAGGTGGAACAGGTCTAAACCCTATTGCCGATATCAACCCAAACGAAATTGAATCAATGACTGTTTTGAAAGATGCATCAGCCGTTTCAATTTATGGTTCAAGGGGAGCTAACGGTGTTATTCTGATTACAACTAAGAAAGGAACAGCCGGGAAAACTAAGATTAATTTCAATTATCAAACAGGAATTAATGAAGAGACCTACAGGTTAGATATGATGAGTGGCCAAGAGTTTGAAACGTTCAGGAATGAACTGAGAGCAGCTCGTGGTCAAAGTATAGTCACCCCAACTAATCAGTCATTTGACTGGGTTGATGCCATTCATCGGCAGGGAAGGTCAGATTCATACTCTTTATCGGCCAGGGGAGGCGATAAAACTACCTCGTTTTATATCTCAGCAAACTACATAGATCAAACCACTTTTATGGTGGGTAATGATATTGATAGATTAAATGCAAGGATCAATTTAACGCATAAGATTTCTGACAAAGTTAAATTTGGAACCAACATAGGTATCGCTAGAACAATCAACAACAGGATTGGTGCAGAGAACAGTACATTCGCACCATTTACGGGTTCAGCTTTACAAAATCCAACTGTGTTGGCGTTTGATAGTGAAGGTAACTACACCAGAACAGGATTTATTCCAAACCTGGTTGCCCTGGAAGAAATCGCGCTTAATGAGTTAAAAACAAGGCGCCTTACCGGTAATATTTTCGTTGAGGCCGAGTTGTTTTCTGGCTTAATTGTAAAAACTGATTTGGGTATTGATCAATTGCAAAATGAGCAGCAACAAAGATTTCCAGATTTAATTAATCCAGGAGGAACTGCCTTCAAGAGTATTGCTCAGGATTTAAAATATTTGACCACCACTACTGCGCGATATGAAAAAGAGTTTGGTAAGAGCATCATCTCTTTGTTAGGAGGTATTAGTTACGAGGTGAGAGAAAACGAAAATATTTCTGTTGCAGGTAGTGATTTCGTGGCAGATGCGTTACCCAATGTAGGTTCAGCAGCAACGCCAACAACTACCAATGCTAGTGGTGGTGACTGGGCTATTTATTCTGTTTTCTCAAGAGCGGGGTATAATTACGATAACAAATACCTTTTTGAAGCCAATTTTAGAAGAGATGGCTCATCAAGATTTGGCTCGAATTTCCGTTTTGGTAATTTCTGGTCAGTATCTGCAGGTTGGAGATTGTCTGAGGAATCATTTATCAAATCTTTAAATTTCTTCGATGATTTAAAGTTGAAAGCGAGTTATGGTATTGCTGGTAATGACCAAATTGGTTTGTTCCCTTCAATTGGTCTATACGGTGGATCTGATTATGCTGGTATACCAGGGATTATACCTACTCAAGCAGCAAACCCAAATATTACTTGGGAAGAGACAGCGCAATTAGACATTACTTTGAATGCAGCTTTCTTTGATTCTAAAGTGAATGTTGAAGTGAGTTATTATGATAAAAGAACTGATGGATTGCTCAATCCAATACAAATTCCTTGGACTACAGGTTTTACCTCGTTTAATGGAAACTTAGGTGAGGTTCAGAATAGGGGCGTTGATTTATCAATCAGTACGATCAATTTTAGTTCAGGGGATTTCAGATGGGAAACTACACTAAATCTAGGGTTCCTAGAAAACACGGTGCTTTCATTGCCTGAAGAGAATCTTGATGATCAAGATCGCGTTTTCACTCCGATTTCAGAGAATCAAAGAGCAATCGTTGGTGAGTCAATTAATACTTTCTACTTGATCCCATACATTGGTGTGAACGCAGAAACTGGAGAAGCCGAGTGGTTAGACATTGATGGTGTTGCCACAAATACTCCGACTGCCGCAGATAGAAGGGTTGTTGGTTCCGCTGTTCCAACCTTGACAGGTGGATTCAGGAATTCTTTTAGGTACAAAAACTTTGATATGAATGCTTTCTTCAGTTTCGCAACTGGACATCAAATTCAATATGATGGTTTGAGATTCACAGAAAACCCAGGGGGTGGATTTAATAAGGCAAGGGATATTCTTAATTATTGGAGACAGCCGGGAGATAATGCCGCCTTACCCCGCCTTGATGGCACCACTGTATTGTCTTCTAATCAGAGATCAACAAAGCAACTGAGAGATGGTGACTTTATCAGGTTACGTAACCTAAATATTGGTTATACGCTTCCTGAAGCAATCACTTCTCAGGTGCCAAATTTAGGCTCGGTTAGAATTTTTGCTCAAGGTCAAAACTTATGGATAAGCAGCAAAGCTGAGATTGAGCCTGAGTTTGGAGGCTTTCCTTTAGGTGAGTCATTCTTCCCTACTGCCCAGGCAAGAACTTATACCATAGGCATCGATATTAATTTTTAATTAAATGATTATTAAAAATAAAATTATGAAGAAATACATAATAATTTTTTTAGCTGTAGCCACTTTGGGCTGTGGTGATAAATTAGAAGAGTTCGTTCCTCAAGATAACGTGTCAGATTTGATTGCATTTTCAGACGGGACTACCGCATTGGGTACATTGGCAGGTGTTTATAGTGCTGCACAAGACGGTGACGTTTTTGGTGGAACCATGGCCATGACACAAGAGTTTATGGCAGATAATGTTGAGTTTTCAGGCTCATTTCCAACTTTTCAAGAGGTTCGCGACTATGTAACCATCTCAACTAACGGTTCTTTAGCCTCTATTTACAGAGACCATTACCGTTTGATCCTGACGGCCAATAATGTGATCGCTTTTGTGCCAGATGTTCCAGATCCTACGTTTACATCTACATTGAGAGCGCAATACGTTGCTGAGGCAAAATTCTTAAGAGCAATTACTTACTTCAGTTTGGTCAACTTGTTTGCCCAGCCCTTCAATGTAAATAATGGAGCGGAATTGGGAGTGCCTATCGTAACAGCACCTTTTACGGGAGAGGTTTTATTATCAGCGCGCAATACCGTGGCCGAAGTACATCAACAAATCATTAATGATTTAAATGCGGCCTTACCCGACCTTCCATCTTCTCATGTTGCTGCCGATGGAGGTAGAGGTAGAGCAACACAAGGAGCGGTAAGAGCTTTACTGTCTCGAATTCATCTTTATAGAGGCGAATGGCAGCAAGCGGCAGATTTGGCGCAGGCGGTGATCGGTGATACACAATATGCTTTAGCAACAGATTATTCTTTCTTTGGTCAAGATGTTCCTGAGCATGTTTGGACAATCAAAAACTCAGCCATTGATCAAGGGTCATATGCTACTTGGTTCAATGGGTCTGATGTAAGCGCTAGAGGCGATGCACCTTTTTCTCCGTTTTTGTTAGCAGCTTCTGCTGCGAATGATAGAAGAGTAACCGACTTATCTAGAATAGGGGTGGATGCTGAGAATAGAAATTCTCTTTTCACGACAAAATATCCAGATGCTGTCAATAACTCAGATGACTCTCCAGTAATTAGAACAACTGAAATTTACTTGAATAGAGCAGAAGCGTTAGCGGAGCTTAATGGAGTGAATGCTGAATCTCTTCAAATTATCAATACGTTAAGAACGCGTGCAGGCTTACCTTCTTTTGTAACGGGTGACTTTGCAAGCTCTGCTGCCTTTATGAATACCATTTTGGACGAAAGACGCAAAGAGCTGGCTTTCGAGGGGCACAGAAGAAATGACTTATTGAGAAAAGGAAGAAACTTGAGACCAATAGGTGATACTAATTTTGCAGCGGCCGCATTCGGTCAAAACTTAACGATTTTCCCTATTCCGCAAAGAGAAATGGATTTGAACACTAATCTTGTTCAAAACAGTGGTTACTAATACCTTGGCCTTATAGTGCTAAACATAAAAAAGAGCTGTGATTATTCACGGCTCTTTTTTTTTGCTATTGTTAACATCAGTGCCGGAGTGTAAAAGCGCTAAATAGAGCGAGTCATAGAAATACATGGTCTTCAATCTTAAGCTAGAGAACCAACAAGCAGAAGTCGTAAAGACAAACAAACAGACAGTGGGAATGAGAATAGCTTAATCACTCTTGAACTTGAAAGAATATAGAGAAAGTCAATGCCTCCTAAAGGCGGATTCGGGAAGTACTCAGAACCGCAGAATCGAGGGCTATGGTTAAGCGCTTTGAGAAGACTAAAAAATTGTATTGTAAGAAGTGAATGTCTTGTACCACTCTTTTAGTGCAGATGACATAGATTATTTTGTTTTATACCCGTACTGCGAGTGAAAGCTAAGGTTGTAGGTGCTATTGTTTCCTTTAAATATTGAGAAAGGGGCTTTTGAGGGAATGAGCGGCTATATTCAGGAATTGTATGTTTATACATACACTTGAGAATTAATCTATTCAAGTTAAAAATTAGTGAAATCAATAAAGTAACTAATACCGTGTACTATAGTAGAATAGATTGTTAGTCACCAAAAACTATATTAATATAATATATTAATATAGTTTTTGGTGACTATAATTCAGCGTTCTGCCATTTAAAATGGCTTCATCTCTCTTAAGTTTTTCTTCTTTTTCCTAAAAAAATCTCTTAACCCGATTTCGTATAACAACTTTTTATTTTTATGTTTGGAAGTCTAAGCAATTAAACTTTTTACATTATTAACTAAAACTAAAAACTATGAAGAGGATTTTACTCGGTTGTTTCGTGTTGACTTTTATGCTTTTGAGCATTGGAATGTCGGCACAGGAAAGGACTGTATCCGGTAAAGTGACTGGCGCAGATGATGGCCTTCCTTTACCTCAGGTATCAGTTTATTTAAAGGGCTCTCCCACCACTGGTATTCCTACAGGTGCGGATGGTAATTACAGATTATCTGTCCCATCGCAAGGTGCAGTGTTGGTGTTCCGTTTCTTAGGTTTCATTACTCAAGAGATTGAAGTAGGAAATCAGACAGTGATTAACGTACCAATGCAAGTAGATGTTACATCTCTTGACGAAGTGGTGGTAACAGCACAAGGTATTGCGCGTGATAAAAAATCGCTTGGTTATGCTATTGGTCAAATCGATAAGGAATTGCTAGAAGCAAGACCTGAGTCAGATGCGGCTGTATTACTAAGAGGTAAAGTAGCGGGTGTTCAGGTTTCTACTTCAGGTGGTTTCCTTGGAAGGCAAGCGAATATTCAGATCAGAGGTGCTTCTTCTGTGAATGGAGATAACAACGCACTCGTTGTTGTTGATGGTGTTTATTACGATTTCAATAGATTTCAAGATATTGATCCAAACAACATCGCAGATATTACAGTGCTTAAAGGATTAGCAGCCTCTGCTTTATATGGTCAAGAAGGTCGTAATGGCGTGCTACTTGTTACAACTAAAACAAGTCAGGCGGGTCAAAACAAAGAAGCTTTTTCTATGACTGTGAATCAGCAGTTTGTTATGAATCAGGTAGGTAATCTTCCTGATTACCAGAACACTTATGGACAAGGATCTGACAATAATGCGAACGTAACGTTTGTAGGTAACTGGGGTGCGAGATTTGATTCTAATATTACAGTACCTGGTCATTATGCAACGGGTCGTGTTCCTGGTTTAGATGTCGTTTTTCCTGATTTGCAAGGAGACGTACCTTACCAAGCATTCCCTGATAACGTTAATGACTTCTTCCAAGACAGTTGGGGTACTAACACTAGTGTAAACTTAAGTGCTAATGTTGGTAAGACTTCTATCGGTTTCAATACAGGTTTTGTTGATCAAGAGGGTTATATCCCAGAAAATAATTTGAGAAGATTTACACTAGGGACTAGTATTACTTCTCAATTAACAGATAAGTTGAATTTGAGTACAACATTCAATTATTCTGAAAACGATCAGAGAAATCCTACTAGTGGTATTTTCGATAGATTGGTATTCCTTCCAAGAAACTTGGATATTCAAGGGCTTCCTTATCAAAATCCTTTAACCGGGGGTAGTGTTTATTACAGACCTGATTTAGAGAATCCACTTTGGCAATTGGATAACATTCAGTTCAAAGATGTGAGAAGAGGTTTCTTTGGTAAAGTAGGTTTAACTTATGATATCAATGATAAAATGTCTATTGGATATCGTTTAGGTCTTGATTCTTACAACACTGTAGGAAGAAACACAGTGAATAAAGGTGGACTTTCTAACCAAGGAATCGGTAGTATGGCTACTTTCAATGATCAGAGACTTACTTTTGATCACAACATCTTGTTCAATGCAAATGAGATCACGATAACTCCAGACTTAATATTGAATGCTACTGCAGGAGCAAGAGCTAGAAGTATTAACTCAGAGTTTTTTGGTATTAACTCTACTAATCAAGTTGTATTTAACTTCTTTAGACATGGTAACTTTGAAACTCACCAGCCGACTGGTAATGGTGACAGCAGAGTTAACAACCTGAGTGTTTACGGTCAAGCAGCATTCGAATACAAAGATTTCTTATTCGTAACCTTAAGTGGAGCGAATGACTGGGGATCTCAAGTAGAGACAGAGAATAGAAGCTTATTCTACCCATCTGCTTCGGTGTCGTTTATACCAACAGCGGTATGGGATGGTTTGAGATCTGATGTGATTAGTTCATTAAAGGTGAGAGCGAGTTATGGTACTTCTGCAGGTTACCCTGGTTCATTTCAGACGAGAGCTGTCTTGAGTGCTAATGCACAAGCTTTCGTAACATTGGATGGGCAGAACGTTTCTACGAATGCAGTTTCTTCTTTCCGTCCTAATCCTGATCTTCTTCCAGAAAGAGTGAAGGAATATGAGCTTGGTTTAGATGCGAAGCTGTTTGATTACCGAGTTGCGGTAGATTTGAGTATCTATCAAAAAATAAGTGAAGATCAAGTATTAAGAAGATCATTACCTGCTTCTACAGGTTTCACTAGTACAGTAATTAACGCTGGTAGAATTGATACTAAGGGGTTAGAGGCTTCTATTACGGTGTATCCTATCAAGAGTAATAACTTCACTTGGACGATCACGAATAACTTTAATGCATACGAAGTAACAGCGATCGACTTACCTGAAGAATTCATCAACTATGCGAATGGATTGAACTATGCTATCGAAGGTCAGCCACTTGGTGTGTTCAGATTAGATTATGTAGTGAGAGATGCGCAAGGTAGGGCTTTGATTAATCCTGATGATGGAACAATCATCGGTAGTGGTGAGGCTGGTTTGCCAGATAGAGTTGTGGGTGATCCTAATCCTGATTTCACCTATACTGTCATCAATGGTATGTCTTACAAAAACTTCAATTTGAATATTCAAGTAGACTATACTCACGGTGGGGATATTTACTCTAGTACGGTTTCCAACACATTAAGAAGAGGAACAACTGTTGATACTGAGGATAGAGAAGGTACTTATATCATTCCTGGAATTCTTGGAGATCCTACTACAGGAGAGCCAATCTTGGATGAGGCAGGTAACACAATCCCCAATAGGATTCAGTTAGGTGCTAATGATTTATACTTCATAAATACAATGGATGTTAATGAGAACCTTGTTTTTGATGGTACCGTGTTAAGAGTGAGAGAAATTAACCTTAGCTACACTTTACCAACTAAATTGGTAGATAAGTCACCTTTCAAAGCTGTAAGTTTGTCGTTCAACGCACAAAACTTATGGTACAAAGCCTTCAATTTTCCTCCAGGTATCAACTTTGATCCAGAGGTTAGTTCAGGTAGTGGAAACGGTAGAGGTTTCGATACTCAATCAGATCCTACGAGAAGACAGTTTTCTCTAGCTATTAGATTAACGCTTTAAATTATGACTATGAATTTATATAAACGACTTTTTATAGTTCTCGC
>JBLIES010000077.1:0-15068 GCA_047633135.1 Roseivirga sp. | reverse complement strand
AATTCAATTATGACAAACACAGTACAAAATATTTGGTGGTGGACTTCCTTCAATCTCGAAGAGAAGAGCTGACCGTTTGTACAACAACGAAATATATAGCCTGCTTCTTGCAGGCTTTTTTTATGCCCAAAAATGAGGAAAATCAATATATACCGCACCTATGAACGTCTCCTCGCGGATACGCTCACTCCCGTTGGAATCTATCTCGCGCTGCGCGACCATTTTCCGAGTAGCCACCTGCTGGAGAGTTCAGACTACCACTCGAAATCCGACAGTCTGAGTTTCATTTGCTTGGAGGCAATCGCTGGATTTGAAGCCACTGGCAAAGACTACAACTACCATTTCCCGAAGGGAAATGTTGATTCTAAAAAAGCGCAACGTCTGGACTCTATCCTTCCTGCTTTTCAATCATTCATCAATGCTTTCACTGTCGAAGAAAACGACCTTCCGTTCGATACGGCTGGGCTCTTCGGTTACTCTTCATTCGAGGCATTTCAGTACTTCGAAGATCTGGAGCTGAGGGAAAAGTCGACAGAGAACAAAGCCAACCCCGACCTCAAATACCAGCTCTTTCGCTACGTCATTGTGATCGATCATTTTAAGAATGAGCTCTACATCGTGAAACACGACACGAGCCCATTGGCCGAAAATGACAGCGACATTGCTCAGTTGAAATCCTTGCTGCAAGTCAACCGCAGTGCTCAATTCTCATTTAAAACCATTGGCGAAGAATCTTGCACCAACAGCCCGCAGGAGTTTAAGTCTATGGTCGAGCGAGGCATAGAACACTGTCAGCGGGGTGATGTGTTTCAAGTGGTCGTGTCGCGGGAATTCAATCAAGCTTTCAAAGGAGATGACTTCAACGTTTACCGAAGCTTGCGCAACGTCAACCCCAGCCCATACCTCTTCTACTTCGACTACGGCAAGTTCAAGATCTTCGGGTCTTCCCCTGAATCGCAGTTGCAGGTAAGGGATGGCCGAGCCTTCATCGACCCTATCGCGGGCACCGCACGAAGAACGGGCGATGCCGAGGAGGATACACTTGCCGCAGAGGAACTTAAAGCAAACCCAAAAGAATATTCCGAGCACATCATGCTCGTGGACTTGGCGCGAAACGATTTGTCGCGCAATACCAACAACGTGGAAGTGGAAGAATGTGCGGAGATCCAGTATTTCTCGCATGTAATCCACATGGTGAGCAAGGTGAGCGGAGAGGTGATGAAAGAGTGCAGTGGTCTGCAAATCTTTGCGGACACCTTCCCCGCGGGCACTCTTTCCGGGGCACCGAAATATCGGGCCATGCAGATCATCGATGAGCAAGAAAAGCAGCCAAGGAATTTCTATGGAGGAGCCATTGGCTTCTTCGGATTTGATGGCTCCGTAAACCACGCCATCATCATACGCTCTGTATTGAGCAAGAACAATGTCCTCACCTACCAAGCTGGAGCTGGTGTGGTGGTAGCAAGTCAGCCACAAGGCGAATTGGAAGAAGTAGACAATAAGGTGGCCGCCATGCGCAGAGCCATCGTAAAAGCGGAAGAGATATGAGCACACTAGTACTGGACAATTACGATAGCTTTACTTTCAACCTGGTGCACATTCTGCGACAGCTCAAAGTGCCGCATGAAGTCCACCGCAACGATAAAATAAGTGTGGACGAAGCAGGACGATTCGATCGGATTCTATTCTCCCCTGGTCCAGGAATACCAGCCGAGGCTGGTAATATGCCCGCCATTATCGCGAAGCATATCAGCCACATTCCCATGCTGGGTATCTGTCTGGGACACCAGGCCATTGCTGAGCATCTGGGCGCACAACTGGAGAATATGCCAAAGGTCTTTCACGGTGTGAATACCCCCATCGTGCAATGCTCAGACTCTTTGATTTTCAAAGGAGTACCAAGCACCTTCGATGCGGGTCGCTACCACTCTTGGAAGGTGAGCCTTCAAAACTTGCCCGACACGATAACCGTGACTGCCGAAGACGAGGCGGGCGACATCATGGCATTTGACGCAGCAGGACTTCGGGCGTATGGCATCCAATTTCACCCCGAAAGTGTGATGACCCCGCAGGGAAATCTCATGATTGAAAATTTTAGCAAACTATGAACATGAAACAGACGCTTGAATACTTGTTTGCCCACAACACCTTAAGTCGGCAGGAGTCAAAGCAGCTTTTGACGGAGATATCGGAAGAGCAATTCGATCCCTTTCAGGTCGCCGCATTTCTTGCCACTTTTCGTGTTCGTGGGATTACGGTCGAAGAACTCAGCGGATTTCGAGAAGCCCTTCTCGAACTGGCTCGTCCGATCGACCTCAGTGACTTTGACCCTATTGATCTTTGTGGCACCGGTGGCGACGGAAAAGACTCTTTCAACATCTCGACGCTGGCCTCATTTATCACAGCGGGAGCGGGCGTAAAAGTGGCCAAGCACGGCAACTACGCCGTGAGTTCTTCTTGTGGTTCTTCCAATGTGATGGAGCATCTGGGGTATCAATTCTCCGATGACGCCGATACACTCAAAAAGCAGATCGATACGGCTGGTATCTGCTTCTTACACGCCCCCTTGTTTCACCCAGCTATGAAAGCTGTAGCACCTATTAGACGCAGCATGGGTGTCAGCACGTTTTTCAATATGCTCGGCCCGATGGTCAACCCTTCTCGTCCGAACAAACAATTGGTGGGGGTGTTTTCCATGGAGTTGTTGCGCTTCTATAACTACATCTATCAGGAGACTGATATTGACTACCGCATCGTGCATTCGCTCGATGGATACGACGAGATCTCTTTGACCTCTGAAGTGAAAGTGTTGAGTCCTGAAAAAGAAGAGATGCTGAGTCCAACCGAATTCGGCACGGCAGCGCTGAGCCAAGAATCGATCTATGGCGGCAGCACAGTAAAAGAAGCGACCGACATATTCATCAGCGTATTGGATGGAAACGGAACAGCTGCGCAAAATGCCGTGGTCTGTGCGAACAGCGCTATGGCTATTTCCTGCGATCGAAAAGACCTCAACCTAGAAGAAAGCCTCGCGCTGGCGCAAGAATCCTTGCACAGCGGAAAAGCAAAAAACGCATTAACAACACTCCTCTCACTATGACAATTTTAGAAGAAATACTGGTACACAAGCGCAAAGAAGTTACCGAAGCGAAGGAATTGCGTCCGATCAAATTGCTCGAGCGAAGCATCTTCTACGACACTGATTCGGTGTCGATGCGTGGCTACCTCTCGCGGCCCGATAAGGTGGGAATCATCGCGGAGATCAAGCGCGCCTCTCCCAGCAAGGGAATGATACACGAGCACATCGATGTGGAGCAACTTAGCATCGGATATATGCAAGCGGGTGCATCTGCATTGAGTGTCTTGAGCGACACCAAGTTCTTTTCGGGAAGCAATAAAGATGTGGAGGTCGCGCGAAAATTTAACTTTTGCCCGATCCTCCGCAAAGACTTTATGCTCTCGGAATACCAAGTGATCGAAGCCAAGAGCATCGGCGCAGACTGCATTCTGCTGATCGCCGCGGCACTTGATGCAAAGACCTGTAAGCAGTTGGCTCAAGTGGCCAAGGGTCTGGGTCTGGAAGTGCTACTAGAAGTGCACAGCAAAGAAGAAATCGATTCACATGCTTCGGAATACATCGATATCATCGGGGTGAACAACCGCGACCTGCGCGACTTCACGACGGATATCGAAACGAGTATTGCCCTGGCTGAGCACATCCCAACCGACTTTATCAAGATTAGCGAAAGCGGAATCTCCAATGCAGATGCGATCCTGAGGTTGAAGAGTGTCGGGTACGATGGCTTTCTGATCGGAGGCTATTTCATGGAGCATGGCCATCCCGAAGACGCCTGCGCTCGATTGATTAAAGAAGTCTTAAGCCGATGAGCATGCACGTAAAAATATGCGGGATGCGCGAACCTGAGAACGCCGAGATGATTAGCCAACTCAGGCCCGACTTGATGGGTTTTATCCTGTACCCGCCTTCTCCAAGGTTTGTGGAGGAACAATCGCTGAACGAATTGCTGAGCAAAGTCTCGAGTGGTATCTCCACGGTGGCTGTGTTCGTGAACGAAACGACCGATGAAGTGTTGCGCATTTGTAAGAAGTACACCTTCGCATACGCACAATTGCATGGCAATGAACCCGCAGCCGATTGCCAAATCATCTGCGAAGCAGGAATAAAAGTGATCAAAGCTTTTTCGGTTTCTGATGCCATTGACTTCGAGGCACTCAAAGCCTATGAGCCCTATGTCGACCTCTTTCTTTTTGACACGAAAACCTCGGGATACGGGGGAAGCGGAAAGCAATTTGACTGGAGTCTGCTGGCACCATACCCATTCAGCACTCCATACTTCTTGAGTGGCGGTATTGGCGACTCCGACATGGAAGGCATCAAACAATCAGACCTGCCAGGACTAGCGGGTATCGATGCCAATAGTCGACTGGAAATTGAGCCCGGACTTAAAAACGTTCAGGCAACTTCTAAATTAATTAATTTAATTCGAAAGAGTTGAAAAAGACAAAAGTGATGAAACTATTTAAGTCTGAACTAGAGAGTTCAATAGCAAGGCGCACGCAGATTTTAAACCCAAGGAGTTGAGCCTTGTCAATGACTGTTTTAAAATTAAGTGGAACGAAGACAGTGGACTCTATAGACCGACACTAGTAAACGAAATACGAAAGAGATGAAATTGAACATTAACGAGGAAGGATTTTACGGGGAATTCGGTGGAGCATTCATCCCCGAAATGCTCCACCCCAATGTGCAGGAATTGAAAGATAAGTACCTCTCGATCCTCGCTTCGGCAGACTTCAAAGCCGAACTGGAGGCGCTTTTGAAAGACTACGTGGGGCGACCCACTCCGCTGTATTTGGCCGAAAGGCTGACCGAGCACTATGGCGCAGAGATCTGGCTGAAACGCGAAGACCTTTGCCACACGGGCGCGCACAAGGTGAACAATACCATGGGGCAAGTATTGCTGGCCCAGCGCTTGGGCAAAAAACGCATTATCGCAGAGACGGGAGCAGGACAACACGGCGTGGCTACGGCTACCGCTTGTGCTTTGAAAGGCCTTGAATGCATCGTGTATATGGGCGAAAAAGACATTGCCCGACAGGCACCCAATGTAGCGAGAATGAAAATGCTAGGCGCTGAAGTCCGTCCAGCACTCAGTGGCAGCCGCACCTTGAAAGATGCCACGAATGAAGCCATCAGAGACTGGATCAATAATCCCGTTGATACGCATTATATCATCGGCTCGGTGGTGGGCCCTCACCCCTATCCCGACTTGGTGGCTCGCTTGCAAGCCATTATTTCTGAAGAAATCAAGCAGCAATTGGAGGGCGATCCCACGCATGTGATTGCTTGTGTAGGCGGTGGGTCGAACGCCATCGGTGCTTTTTACCATTACCTCCAAGATGAGCATGTAAAATTGATCGGGGTGGAAGCAGCTGGTGAGGGCATCCACTCGGGCAAGTCGGCAGCGACGCTCGCTCTCGGCACGCCAGGAGTCTTGCACGCGAGCATGACTTATGTGATGCAGACGCTCGACGGGCAAGTTACCGAACCCCACAGTGTATCGGCAGGACTCGACTATCCGGGTATAGGCCCTTGGCACGCGCATTTGCACAAAGAAGGACGCGTAGAATATGTGAGCGCCACCGACCAAGAGGCATTGAATGCAGCGTTAATGCTGGCCAGAAAGGAAGGCATCATTCCAGCCTTGGAGACGGCTCATGCGCTGGCCCATCTGGAGAAAATGACGCTTAAATCAACCGACCGCATTGTGATCAATTTGAGCGGTCGCGGTGATAAAGATTTGGCGACTTATATTGAATACTTGGACGTATGAAGAAACTGAAAGACATCTTATCCGCTAAGCCGAATGGCCTGTTGAATATCTACTGCACAGCGGGGTATCCCTCGCTGGAGGATATGCCCACCATCGTGAATGCACTGCACGAAGCAGGTGCCGATATGGTGGAGATTGGCATGCCCTACTCCGACCCCATTGCCGATGGGCCGACGATCCAAGAGAGCAATAAGATTGCCTTGGCAAATGGCATCACCGTAGAGCGCATCTTTGAGCAATTGGCGCGGTGCCGTCCAGAGATTCCCAAGATATTGATGGGCTATTTCAATCCTGTGATGCAATACGGAATTGAGAAATTCTGCGCGCGCTGCTACGAGACGGGCGTGGACGGGCTGATCCTGCCCGACCTTCCCGTGGAGATTTACGAGCGGCAATACAAAGCGCTGTTTGAAAAGCACGGTCTGAGCAATATCTTCTTGATTACCCCGCATACCTCTGAGGAACGCGTCCGCCAGATCGACGCGTTGAGCTCCACGTTCATCTATGCGGTGAGTTCGTCTAGTACCACTGGAAAAGGTGATGGATTGGGTGCTGCCGCCCAGTATCTAAAAGGGTTGAAGTCGCTACCCGTGACACATCCGCTGTTGGTGGGCTTCAATATTTCCGAACCGCAAGACCTCGCACTCGTGCACCAACATGCCAACGGAGGCATTATAGGCTCGGCGTTTATCAAATTCCTCAAAGGCAAAACAGACGTCGCCGAGGCGAGTAAAAACTTTGTCGACTACATCACTTCAAAACCCGTATCCAAATGATTATTCAACTCGAACAGCATATATCACCGAATGATGAAGCGGCCATGGAGGCGGCGCTTAAGCAGCTTCAAATCCAGTCTTATCCCGTGCATACCCAAATGGGGAAATACCTGATATGTGTCTGCAAAAGCGAATTTGACATTCGCACCATTGGCGCCATGCCAGGAGTGCAAGACCTGCACCGCGTGAGCGGAAACCACAAGTTGGTAAGCAGCAAGTGGAAGGTGGGACGCACTGCCATCGATATTGGCGGTGGCGAAACCATAGGTGCCAATGGCCTTACGGTGATGGCGGGCCCATGCAGCATCGAGAGTGAAGAGCAGATCGAAAAGGTGGTGGAGCAATTGGTGGCACAAGGCGTCACCATCATGCGCGGCGGCGTCTACAAGCCCCGCACCAGCCCCTATTCCTTTCGGGGATTGGGAATAGATGGACTCAAGTCGTTCCATCGGATTTGCCGTGCCAATGGCATCAAGATTATCACCGAAGTGATGGAGGCCCCACAGATCGAAGACATGTTCGATTATGTAGACATCTTTCAAGTGGGGGCGCGCAATTCGCAAAACTTCAACCTGCTCGATGAGCTGGGAAAAGTCGATAAGCCGGTCATGCTCAAGCGCGGCATCAGCGGCAGCATCGATGAGTTGCTTTACTCTGCCGAGTATGTCTTTAAGAGTGGGAATGAAAAAGTGATCTTGTGCGAGCGCGGTATCCGCACTTTTGAGACCGCCTCGCGAAATACACTCGACCTCAACGCGGTGCCCATCCTCCAAGAGAAATCGCATCTGCCCGTGGTGGTAGATCCTTCACACGGCATAGGCATCCGCAAGCACGTCATCCCCATGGCGCTGGCTGCTGTGGCCGCGGGAGCCGATGGCATTATCGTAGAAATTCACGAGAAACCTGAGCAAGCGGCGACAGATGGACAGCAGACCTTGGACTTTGGCCAGTTTGGAGAATTGATAAGGAAGGTGAGAGCGATTGAGGAGGTTTTGAGGTGAGTTATATTGAATTTTCATTTTTGCCAATTGTCAATGTATCTAAGGAAAGTGCCATAGCTCGGGAAAGTCTTATCTGTCTTAATGCCAGTGTTAGGGGTTCGAGCGGCTATTGAGAATTAGCTGTTGTCGGACTGTTTTTTCGTCTGCTTAGTATCTGTTAAGGATCGTCTTACTTAACGTAATGTGATGGCAATTTACCGTATGTTTCCTGGAAACTTTTAGAAAAATACGATGGACTACTGAAACCAGTCTGGTATGCTATTTCAGAAATATTTAATGTTTGACTCTCTAATAAATGGAGTGCTTGATTCAGTCTGTATTCTTTCAAAAAAAGATTTGGAGATCTACCGACAATTTGCATCATGACTCGGTAAAGTTTTGATTTACTAAAGCCCAAGTTATTGCAAAAGTCCATCGCGCCCGTAGCAGAATGTGACCAGACTCTTTCAGTATATTCCACGAGGTTAACGATAAATTCCATTTCAGTACTTGTCAATGGCAAAACCCCATCGAGATCAACAGGGTTATTCTGATTTTCGCTTTCGTATAAGTCTTTAACTTCGGGTGATAGAATTATTTTCCCATCCTGCACATACGTTAAGTAGTCTGCTTCTTTTATAGTATCCTCGAATATATTCTCTTTGTGTGTTACAGGAATGCCAGCACTTATGCCAATTTTAAATTCTAAATCTGGAGTAATTACACAATTATGCAATTCTTGAATTTTAAGAGCACTTTCTACCGCATTTGTGACACAAGTAAAAGACATCAAAAATGAATTCGATTCTTGCTTAACAACTCGTCCATGATGAATGCTAACAATATTACTAATGGATTTGTTATAGCCACGAATTGCCGCCTGTAGTGTTTCAATATCCTGGGTTCTTAGTACATTTTTTTTTAAATTTTACGACCATTAATGTTCTAAAGGCTGGATCATTAATGATATTAAGTTTGGTGTTCTGTGATTTTTCAGGATCTTCGATACGCCCTAAAAAGGATTCCACTATAGTTTCATCTACTTCAATGATACGCTGTGGAACTGCACCATGTGCTTTTTGATGTAAATCTACAACAGCCTGTTCATTAAGAGATTCCATCAAACAAAATGCAGTTTTTCGTCGTTCATCACACCAATAGGTTAGTCCTCGACAATTGTATTTATGTTCAATTTTTAAATCTGCTTGGTGCATTTCCGCAACATGTGCAGCCGTAACACCATCTGGCAAATCATGAAAATCCATATATATTGGCATGTTCAGATTTTTTGATCAAAATACTTATTAATAATTCAAGTAACTATCGGCAATAGCGATAGCTACTTGAATAGTGTAATGTCCAGATTGCTATTCGGATGTCATTGGACTGATTATCGCTCCAACTTCACTGATAGTGTTAGCCTTTGTCATTTTTGCAAAAAGCAATTTCCCAATTATTTTACTCAAGAATAGCGCTAAACTAGAATAATGAAATATTAGAAAGAATCAATAACCCAAACTCCTTTATGGTCAAACTTATCCATATTTGGTAATGAGATTGTTGATTCTTCAAGTGAAATTGTCTTTTCTATGAGCTTTTCTGGATGCAGTTTTCCATTTTTAATCATTTCCAACATTTCAGGATATTTATAGGCTTGCATTCCGTGACTTCCGATTATTTCTAATTCGTTGGCCAACACTTGATCCATTGGAACTTTAGCATGCTGATGATTCCCAGTCATCAAGCCAACCTGAATGTGTTTGCCTCTTTTTCTCAGATTGGCAATAGAATTAAAACAAGTGATGGAACTTCCGAGGGCATCAACAGATACATGAGCACCTCCATTAGTTAATGTTTTGACTTGTTCGACTATATTTAGGTTTTGCGATGCGTTTATAGTTGCAATAGCTCCTAATTCTTTTGCTAATTCTAATGTTTCATCGTCAATATCTACTGCAATTACCTGAGCTCCCAGAGAATGGGCAATCATTATTGCTGATAGCCCTACTCCACCACAACCGTGTATAACTACAAATTGACCACCTGAGACCTTTCCCTGTGCTACTATTGCCCTGTAAGACGTGATAAATCGGCAGCCCAAAAGTGCAGCGGTTGTGTAGTTGATTTCTTCAGGTAGTTTTACCAAGTTAATATCAGCATAATCCAAAGCAACATATTCCGCAAATGAACCCCAATGTGTAAAACCGGGTTGTGACTGATGGTCACATACTTGATGATTTCCTGATAAACATTGTCCACAACTTCCACACCCACATACAAAAGGAGATGTAACTCTGTCTCCTATTTTAAAATTTTTGACATCTGTTCCAACTGACTCTACTGTTCCGGCAAACTCATGCCCAGGAATATTGGGAAGTTCAATCCCCAAGTCATGCCCCATCCAACCATGCCAATCACTGCGACACATTCCTGTAGCTTTGACTGAAATAACCACTCCATGCTTCCTAGGAGTAGGGTCTTCCACATTATGTATGGTTATAGGCCCTCGAAATGTTTCATAAACTGCTGCTTTCATATTCCCTTAGAACCTATTTTAAACTATTTATCATGCAATAGAGCCATGAAATCCGGTTCCATTTTTAAACTATCTAAATCGGGGTCATGTTTGATATATTCATAATTTCCAAACCCATTATTTATTGCTTTTTTGAGATTTTCAATAGATGCTTTTTTATCACCTATCATGGAATAAAAACAGGCGGCATTATAAATAATAATTGGGTCATTTGGGTTTTGTTCAATCCCTTTATTCATTTCTTCTTTAGCTTCTTCCACACGCCCCAACCTTTTTAAAGTAAGAGCATAAAATTGGTGTGCACGGGAGTCATCAGGATTGTGAAGCAAATAGGTGGGGTAAAATAATGCCGCCCGTTGAATAGTTTGCTGTAGATTTTCTTTGTCTTCTAGCTTTTCATAGGACATCTGTAAATCTCCAAAAGCGGAGTGGAAGCCCTCATTAAGATCTAGTACTTTATTAAAATCAGCAATCGCATCAGAATCTCTGTCCTTCATTCTATAGAGTCGGCCTCTTATCCAGTAGGTAAAAAAATTATCAGGATCAAATGAAATTGCCTTTTGAATCGATATCAATGCTTCATCTAGTAAGTTTTTATTGTAATAGACCAGCCCAAGAGCGCTATAGGCTTCGGAGGAGCCAGGATCATAGATGAGGGCTTTTAATGCTGATTCTTCTGCCTTTTCAAGCCATACTATTTTTTTATCATGTGTTTCGTATAACAAGCCGCAAGCCTCACTCATACCGGCATAAGCATCAGCATATTTTGGGTCTAAATCTAGAGCATTTTGAAAAAGATCAATTGCTAAAAGGAGATGGCTCTTTGTATATCGAAAAAGAAACTCGCGTGCTCTTAAGTTTGCGTCATGCGCCCCAGTATTCATTGTTGCTTTTTTGGCTAGCGCCACTTTTTCTTTAGGACTAAGCTCTAATTGCAATGATTTGACAATCTTCTTTGATACCTGTTCCTGAATACCAAAAACGTCTGCCATCTTGCCTCGATAAATCTCTGCCCAAAGTTCAGAATCCATTTCGACATCAATTAACTCCGTTGATATTCTTAAATCATCATTATGCTTTCGCACACTTCCGTGCAAAAGATATCTTGCGTTCAATTCTCGACCCAATGATGCTATATCTAATTCGGAATCTTTATATCGCATGGATGTACTTCTTGAAACAATGTCAAGCTCTTTGATTCCAGACAATCGAATAATAATTTCTTCTGTCAGCCCGTCACTAAAATAATTACTGTCATTGTCTGAACTAAGGTTTCGAAAGGGCAATACTACTAGTTTTTTATTTTCATGATTGAGCTGATACTTGGTTTGCGGTGATTTGGATAGCCCTTCTTTAACATTATTGGTTTTCTTGAACCCTGCTGGGGTAAATTCATAAAACCAAGAGAAAATTATTATGACCGGAAAGCCTATAATCAAAATAACGATTAAGGATTTCATAAAATAAAGCGGTGCATTAAATGTAGGCAGGACAATAGAACATACCTGGGCAATTAACCACGCCATTATTAAATAGGTTATCGCTGATTTAAATACATTACGGCTTTTAAGTTCTGCTATGTATCGTTTTATATTCACTTTAATTCGAAATCAGTTTGTATTTATTAGCATATAATGCAGCGCCTTTAAGGTACTACATTTTTAATGTTAATATTCTTCACTTGATTTTCCAAAAGGATTAAATCCTTTGATTTCGTTCGTTTTAATGAAGGCTAAGGACGGGCTGCACTTGACGTGCCAGTATATTCGCCAGTGAGTTGGCTTGGAGCGAATTTGCCTAAGGCTGCTACGTTGGCATGAACGCATAGCCATTGTTGTGCGTTCGTATTTCTGTCATATTAAATTCATAGAAGCCCTTCTCTGCTAAAGTTGTTCTAGTCCAAATGATTATTCGGCTGGATTATTTGAATTGAAAATATCTCTAAACAAGTTCCATTTCCCATCTTCCTTTTTCCAAAGCACAATATATTTTCCTTGTTCTACTTCATTATCTCCAACGAATAACGATAATTCTCCTTCTTCTGCTATAAGATTTTCTGTTCCCCAAATCTCAATAGTTTTCAATTCAACACTGGAAATTCCAGAGTTCATTATTCCTGACAAGACTGTCTGAATATTACTTATTCCAGATATCGCAGGGGCACCATTCATCATAAATTTGGCATCTTGTGTATATAAATTGGCCAATCCTACTGAGTCTCTAGCAGCAAATAATGTTACAAATTCTTTATTAGCAACTACGATCTCTGCCTTGACAGTTGTCAAATTAAATGTGGGTTCTGCATTGGTCTCAGTGGCTTCTTCTGCTTTTTGATCAACAACTTGTTGCTCCGTGCAACTTTGAAAACTAAAAATTAAGATTGAGAGGTAAATTAAATTTTTCATGATATTAAGGTTTGGCTTATTTTGTTTTTTTATTTCTGACTAACGTTTGCTCCTTCGCTGATTATCAATATATTTTTTCCTCTCAATTTACGAAATTTTGTTTATCTCTAAGCAAATCAAACGTTTTCCTAAGAAATTGAGAGCGAATTGGATATATGTGGAATGGCAGCTTACAGTTGTGTTTTTGTATGTTCGTATAAGGCACATGCTTTGCACAAGTTAAAGATTAGTCGTTACACTAAATTGGTTTCTAATCTTGTTGATGATTCTTTATTTCTGAGATGTCTTTCATCAAAGAACCCTAAAAATTCGTCCCTGTAGTACGCTTTCCAAATTCCGTTACCACTATCTTCTAAACCGACATGCTTTCCTTTCAAAGCTGAGGTTAAATACACCCAATAATAGGTCTTCCATCGGATGGCTCCATTGCGGGTAACCCTGAGCACTCTGCAAGTTGAGTCGTAGTCAAAATCGGGAAGGACTGAACGTTGAGTAGTTTGAAATTCGATAAGGAAGCTATCGTAAGATTCTAGCCTTATCTTAAACTAGGACAAAGACATAGTCGGTGTAAAGAGCGATATGTTATGCTTGGCGAACTGCCGCACTTGCCTGCTGCAAGCAGGTACGAGACCCGTACGTACGGTGGTGTACTCATACTAGATTGATTTTTAAAGGAATTCGTGAGACCGCTGCGCTAAGTTGAGAGGCGCACTCCGTTCCTATTTATGGGCGGAGCCGTCTACTCGATTGTGTCCAGTTTTAAGCAGCATTAATAGCCAGCTAGTTTTATTATTTCATTTGGCATAAGCTCACTTAATTCTAAAATAGTTTTTCCAGACTTAATCATAGCTTTTCTTGCCAAATAATTTCCAGTTCGATAGCCTATATAAGTCCTGCCATCAGGGTGTTCTCCCATTACCCAATCGGAGTAACTCGCATCGAGTGGAAGGGCTAAAATCTCTTTTACCCAATTATCGGCTTCATCTGTATAGGCTTCTGCCTCATTTTTACTTCCTGTATATATTTCTGTAAATGCAACAGCTAATCCTTCATTAACCATTGCATTGGGGATTCCATAACTAAATTTGTTGTCCTGTATAGCCCAACCACGTGACAGATGATGGAATTCGTGAAAAATCGTAGACTTGATTCCTTGATATACCGAATCAATTACTCCTCCCTTATAATTGTATGCTATTTGAATCAGGACCAGAGGTGGGTTATTCGTTTCTGTCCTTCCTGTTACACCGCCAACAAAATCAAGATCCCAATCCACAGCCTCAACAATTACCTTAATACTATCAGGAAGTTTTGGTAAAAGGTCTCGAACCTCTTCTTCTGAATTGCTTATCACTTCATCGATGAAAGCTTTTTGCAGTTCCGTAAATCTGAGAGAGTCTTCTTGAAAGACAACATCTACGTTTGCTAATGGAGATTTCTTCGAATTAGAATTGCAGGAAATAATACATAAAACTGGAATAATTAAAGCAAGACTTCTGAGTAGATTCATTTGATATTTTTTAATGAAAGACGACACATAAGGTGTAATGTTTCAACAAATACTTGTTATTCGCAAATTGCATACAACGTTTGGCTATGAGCAGTTGCGTCCCGCAGGGCGCTATTGCTTATAGGTTTTGTTAGGCACTGGCTTTTTATTTTTTTTGTTTAGTGAAAGAATACGTTTCTGCGAACAGTTTTATCCATTCTTTGCCTGTTGTATTACCAATGTGTCCACTATACATATCTGTCAACATTATAATTTCTGAATCGGATAAATTGTTCTCTCTTAACCTAGCAGTGTACTTTGCTACTTGCCAAATAGGGGTTTGATAATCTTGATAACTAGCAATTAATAAGACATTTGGATATTGTTGCGATCTAATGTTTTGATAAGGAGAGTATTTTAGAATGTAATCATACACTTCTTTGCTCTGCGGATTCCCCCATTCCTTGTATTCATCTATTGTTAGAGGAAGAGTATCATTCATCATGGTGTTTATAACATCTAAATAAGGATGATCCAAGATAATGGTATTGAACAACTCAGGATTAAGATTCACAGCTTGTGCGATAATTAACCCTCCTGCACTATTTCCATATCCAATGAGTTGTTTTGATGTAGTAAAGCCCTTTTTAATTAGAAATTCTGCACATGAGAGATAGTCCAAAATTGAATTTTCCTTATGTAATTCTCTGCCTGATTTATACCATGATTGACCTAAAATTGATTCACCTCTCACATGGGCATATGCGATGGTATAACCTTGTTCTAACAATATCGCATCTTGAGCGTCAAAAGAAGGAGTAGTTATAGCTCCGTAAGCACCATAAACTTTTAATATCAATCCACTATTACTTTTGGTTGTAGCTCTGTTTTTTACAATAGTTATCGGGATTTTAACACCGTCATGACTTTTAGCCCAAATACGCTTAGTAGTAGTGTATTCGAAGTAAATCGGGTTTACTGATTCGGTTTTTGAGATAACATCCAATTGATAAGTATTGAAATTGTA
>JBLIES010000076.1:0-15070 GCA_047633135.1 Roseivirga sp. | reverse complement strand
TCAGGATATCTGCTCTAAATCACAAATCATCATCTTTTTACTTATTTGAGGATAGATGTACTCATTGTTTTGGGTTTGCCCTTAGGGCTGTCCAGAAATATGCGAAAAGTTCAAATGTCCAATGTAATGATTGATTTTCCTGGGGTTCTTGCTGAGTACTTCGGCATGCGATTAAAGTCAATATAAAAATAGAAGTCGCAACGCTACATTCCGCTTTTCGTCTTAAAAAGCCAACATTGATTTTGATTCAGATTTAAGGAAATTACTTTTTGGAGGGGAATTTCATCCTATAATCGGCTTTGACAACACCTTTCGAGATATTGAGCAATTTGGCCCTGAGCATCTGTTTTTTAAGCCCTTTTATATAGTCAGTAAATAAAATACCATATAAATGGTCATACTCATGTTGAATAACCCTGGCCGTTAACGAATCGAACTCTTCTTCGTGTTTATTCCAAAGTTCATCGAAATAATGAATGGTTAGCTTTTCTGGTCTTAGTACATCACCATGAACATCGGGGATGCTCAAGCAACCCTCCTCGAAGGTCCATTCATTTCCGTATTCGTCTAAAATTTCTGGATTAATGAATACTCTTTTGATGCCCTTATCTTCATCTTCCTCCATGTTGGTAGAGTCAATCACAAAGATTCTTTTGGACAAGCCAATTTGTGGTCCAGCTAAACCAACACCATTCGCATTGTACATAGTATCGAACATTCCTTCGACCAATTTAGTGAGGTCTTCAGCGTCTCGATCAAAGTCAGCGGCTTCTTTTCTTAAAATATTGTCGCCAAAGGCAACGATAGGGTAAATCATCTTATTTGCTTTCTAAAAAGGATTGTAGAATAATAGCAGCACTTATTTTATCTATGTTTCCCTTTTCTCTTCTGTCTTTCTTTTTCATTCCTCCTGAAATCATTGCTGCCATTGCCATTTTAGAGGTAAATCTTTCGTCCTGCAAATAAACGGGTTTTTCTGGGAAGTTCTTTTTCAAAAGGCGTTCAAATTGTTGAGCACCAGCAGTAGCGTCTGTAGGCTGATTATTCAAATTCATTGGCATGCCCAACACGAAAGATTCAATGTTTTCTGCTAGGTCATAATCTTTTAAATACTGGATTACATCTTTACTGTGGACTGTTTCTAAAGGAGAAGCAATAATTTGTAAGGGATCAGTCACCGCCAAGCCCACTCGCTTTCTGCCATAGTCTATGGCCAGAATTCTACCCATTAGTTTTGTTTTATAATATTATGGAAACGCAATTTCACTTGCCTTTCAAGCAGGAGTGCCTTAGGTAAAAGTATATCGTCCTCAATTTTTGCGTGAACCAACAAGTCTTTTTCAAACCCTGCTAATTCGTTGAAAAGTACTTTTATATGCAAATCAGCTTCTTCGCAACTGGTATAATTATTTGTGATTTTTTTGATTCCATCCATCTCATGCTCGTGGTCTTCATGCTCTAACGCGAACTCTTGAATAGAATGTTTTTTCATGGCATAAAACAACCTGGTTCCATGGTTTTCTCCTGAAAGGAAATCTTTTAATTGTTTTATGTAAACAAATAAAGAATCTTCTTCTTCGTGTATGTGATGAATAAAATCTTCTACGAAAAGCGGGAAAACTAATTTAAGATCTTTGGCGAGGGCTTCATAACGAACGTTTACGGCACCTAAACCATCAATTAGTTGTGCAATATAAGGAAGCCGTTTTTTAACGAAAACCGCATGAGAATGCTTTAAATATTCTACGACAAGGTCTATAGGATAAGCCATCAGTCTGATGTCGTTGACTTTGCTTTTCTTAGTACAGGCGTTTAAACTCTGAAGAACTGTTTTTATATTTAAGCCATTTTCAGTGCAAACATCCGTTAAAGTTCTTTCTTGATTATCGTAAAATTTTACACCAAAATAGTAGAGCACAGAAGCCCTAACGTAATTTTCAGCTACTAATTCATTAATCGTACGTTCTTGTAATCCTTGCATTATTCCCGACTGTTCAGCTAAATTAAGAATTTTGTTCTTGAAGCGTTTGAAACTTACAATTTAATTTAAACACAAACCAAAGCATTTCGTTTCTATGTTACTATCTGATTGTCGCTTATTTTGTTTGAATGAATTTGAAGTTTATTCAAAAAATCAACAGCGGCAACATCTTTAAAGTTCGGGTTAATAAATCTGAAATAACTATTTTTACTCTATTCAAAATATCTGAAGGAACGTGAGCGAGACAAATAATACAAAGAATCAAATACGACTACCTATTTTACTTTCAATTGCAGTCATCATTGGTGTGTGGATTGGGGCAACTTTTTCTGAGCCAAAGACCGACAAAAAATACCAAAGCTCCTTGCAAAAGTTTAGACAACTTATTGATTATATAGAAAATGACTATGTCGACTCTGTCAATACAGAGGAGTTACTAGAGCAATCTATTAGTCAAATGTTAGATAAACTTGATCCACATACAGTCTATATTCCACCACAGGATAGGGAGATTGCCCAAAGTCAACTCAAAGCCAGTTTTGATGGTATTGGAGTTGAATTCAATTTATTGCGAGATACGCTTTACGTAGTTACACCGCTTCCTGGGGGTCCTTCTGAAAAGGCGGGCATTATAGCCGGAGATAAAATTGTTAAGGTAGATGGAGAAAACATTGCTGGTATCGGCATGTCGAATCGAGAGGTGTTTGACTTGCTCAGAGGGGAAAGAGGCACGAACGTTAAAATAAGTATTGTTAGAAAAAGAGAAAAGGGATTGATCGATTTCGAGCTACAAAGGAATGCAATTCCTCAGTACTCTGTGGATGCCGGTTATATGGTCGATGATGAAATCGGCTACATCAAAGTGAATAAATTTGCAGAGAATACTTACGCTGAATTCAAAACGGCTCTACAAAAACTGAAAGGTCAAGGCATGAAAAAACTGATCCTTGACTTACAGAATAATGGTGGTGGCTACATGAGTGCAGCCATTAGCATGTGCGATGAGCTCTTGGCAGATGGCAAATTGATTGTAAGCCAAAAAGGGCAAGGGACTAAATATGACTCGGAAGCAAGGGCAACGAATCGAGGGGTTTTTGAAGAAGGGGCTATTACTGTTTTAATGAACGAAGGAAGCGCTTCAGCCTCCGAGATTGTAGCAGGTGCTTTGCAAGACAATGACAGGGCATTGATTATTGGAAGGCGATCATTTGGCAAGGGGTTAGTGCAATTGCCTTTTGATTTGAAAGACGGGTCTGAATTGAGAATGACCATTGCAAGATATTACACGCCTAGCGGCAGGTCAATCCAAAAACCTTACGATGAAGGTGAAGAAGCTTATGCTTCAGATTACTACCAGCGGTACACCTCTGGAGAATTATTTTCAAAGGACAGCATAGAGTTTGACGAAAGCCTTGCGTATAAAACTGAATCTGGTCGTAAGGTGTATGGTGGTGGGGGTATAATGCCTGATTATTTTGTGCCACTTGACACGACCTATAACACAGCTTACGTCAATAGGCTCTTTTCTAGTAATTCCATCAAAGAGTTTACTTTAGACTATCGTGACAATAACCAATGGTTGAATGACTGGAGCTCCGAAAAATTTACAAACGAATTTGACGTCACTGACAAAATGCTCGATAAGGTGATAGAAGTAGGGGAATCAAATGACGTTTCATTCAGGAGTAAAGACTTCAAAAAGTCAAAGCCTTTTCTGGCATTCTTAATCAAAGCGCAATTGGCCAGAGATATTTATGACGATAATGCATTCTTCAAGATTTTTAATCAAACGAATGAAGTCTACATTCAAGCAATTGAACTTTTTAGAAATCCAGACCAACTTTTAAATAAAACCAATGGCTTATTACTACAAACTCGGTAAAATCCCACCAAAAAGGCATACGCAATTCCGTCAGCCTGATGGTAGTTTATACAAAGAAGAACTGGTGAGCTCTAGAGGCTTCTCAGGGATTTATTCCAATCTATACCATGTTTATCCGCCCACTAGAATCAAGGAGGTTTTAGCTTCTGAGGAGTTTAAAGTAAAGGTTGTAAAAGACTATACGCTAAGGCAAACACACCTTAATACTTCTAAAATTGGATTTACGGGGAATGATTTTCTGAAAGGTAGAAGAATGCTCTTCACCAACAGAGACGTAACTTTTGGCTTGCTGCATGCAGAAAGCTTGAGCATGGATTATTATTATAAAAATGCTGAAGCAGACGAAGTGCTTTTCATTCATGATGGTAGCGGAATTCTTCATTCTCAGTTTGGTTCATTAGAAATGAAAACGGGAGATTACATTGTAATCCCAAGAACAACAATTTACAAGGTGGAGTGGAATAAAGGCCCCGCTAGAATCTTAGTAATTGAATCTAATTCTCCTGTAGAAACGGTCAAGAAATACCGTAACGATTTAGGTCAGCTGTTAGAGCATTCGCCTTATTGCGAACGTGATATCCGCCCTCCTTTTGAGTTGAAAACAGAAACAGAAAAAGGGGAGTATCTCGTGAAAATGAAGAAGGAAGGTTTCCTTCATAATTACCTATACGAGCATAGCCCCTTCGATTTAGTTGGCTGGGATGGCTTTCTATTCCCTTATGCACTATCAATTCACGATTTTGAACCGATTACAGGTAGAATTCACCAGCCACCTCCCGTGCACCAAACGTTTCAGGCACACGGCTTTGTGATTTGCTCATTTGTACCAAGGCTTTTTGATTACCACCCTTTGGCGATTCCTGCGCCATACAATCATTCTAATATCGATTCAGATGAAGTACTCTACTATGTTGAAGGTAACTTTATGAGCAGAAAAGGAGTGGACCGAGGCTCATTTACACTACACCCTGGAGGATTGCCTCATGGCCCACATCCTGGCACCGTAGAGAAAAGCATTGGAGCGAAAGAAACCGAAGAGTTGGCAGTAATGCTCGATACTTTTGGGCCACTTTATCTTACCGAAGAGGCCCTAGAGTATGTAGATGAAAAGTATCCAATGAGCTGGACGGAGTAGTATGTATTACCAAAAATGTGAGCTAAAGTCTTCAACTAAACATGACTCACATTTCGATAGGCACTAGTTTCGATTTGATGTAATTTTGGTTTAAACCTATAAATAAAAAAACGCCTGACTTTGTAAAAAGTCAGGCGTTTTTCATTGAGAATGATTACGGTTTTTACTTGTCTGAAATAACCTTGATACCCAAATTATTTACATAGCGCTTATAAGCCTCGTAATCGTTAAGTACAGCTTTAACTTTAACTTCCATCTTTGTCACTTCTGGCGTCATTACATTCATGGCTGTCTCATCATTTTTAGTGACAGACAATTGAACCGACTGCATAGCACCACCGGCCATTCTGGCCCTAGAGGAAAGCACTGATCCATCTCTGTAAATCCCTTGCTTAGATGGCGCACCTACGATTTGGTAATACACTTCGTCTATCGCTTTGATCATCTCTTGACCTCGTTTTACAACGGGGTCTGCTACAGACTTTTCTTCCTCTCGCACTCTGGTATTTGCCTTTTCAACATTGCTTTTTGCAGTTCTCAGGTCAGTGATCATGGTAGTTATTCTGCTCTGAAGTTTATTGTAGCTTTCCATAAAAGCCTTCTTAGCGATCATATCTTGCATATTTACTTCAATTCTAGGGTCGGCAAAAACGTTTATTTTACCTTGGCTAGTTTCTTCTTTAGCCGTTATGCGAATAGTGTAAGCGCCCGGTAGGGCATCTATGCCACGCGAAGGGCGTCCGTTGTCTAACTTTTCCCCTTCCGTATCTAGTCTCCACTGAAAGCGATTCAGTCCATCATTGGCGGTTTGATTGATTGTCTTTACCACCTCACCTTGCGCATCTAAAATTTCTACTTTTACCCTGTCGGTCTTGTCCTTCTCTCCTTTGTAATAGAAAGAGATCATGGCGTCAGGCGACCTATTGTCACCTTCAAAAATAGCATCGCCTACCAAGTTAGCCCTGTACCCGAAAGATTCTCCAATGAAAGCTTTGTAGGCATCTGGTGCATCGAAAACATGTACCTGCTTTTCTTCCAATGTATTCAGGCCTATTTTCGCCATTGCCCGCAAAGGACGAATGTCATCTAAGACCCAAAACGATCGCCCAAATGTTGCCATCACCAAATCGTGTTCTCTTGGGTGAATCACCATGTCCTGCGTAGGGATCGAGCCATATCCATTGGTCCATTGTGTCCAATTTTCGCCCGCATCAATACTCACCCAAAGCCCGAACTCTGTTCCTGTAAACATAAGTTTAGGCGCAATAGGATCTTGCACAAAGCTGAGTGTAGCACCTCGCATATCGGTTTCATCTACCAGTCTCGTCCACGTTTTTCCGTAGTTTTTGGTGTGGTAAACGTAAGGTGTCCAGTCATGCATTCTATGATTGTCAATAGTAACGAATGCCTCAGCTGCATCATATGCCGAAGGTTGAATTTGTCCAATCCAAGCATTGTCTGGTAGGCCTTTCATATTGCTCACAACGTTGTCCCATGTTTTTCCGCCATCGCGGGTGAGTTGTACATTACCGTCATCAGTACCCACCCAAATTACACCTGCTTGCGTAGCACTTGGCCCAATCGCAATAATGGTGGTGTGGTTTTCAGCATCGGTGTTGTCATAGGTGAGTCCGCCTGTTTTGTAATCCTGTTTTTTTGGGTCGTTGGTTGTTAAATCTGGAGAAATGATTTCCCAAGAAGCTCCACGATCATTCGTCTTATGCAAAAACTGACTTCCATAATAAGCAACAGATTCATCAATTGGATCGATGGCCAATGCGGCATTCCAGTTGAACCTTAAAGGTGTCCCTTGTGGATGAACAGGTTGCACCTTATTCATCAGGCCTGTCACTCTATCGTAATAATTCAGGTTTCCACCTTGCCCCATCGACCAGCCGTAGCGATTATCTCTTGGGTCGGGTGCCATATCGAAGCCGTCACCGCTACTCAATCTCTGCCAATAGAAGTTTCTTATTCCTCCTCTGAACCATGATTGACTCGGGCCTCTCCATGAGCCATTGTCTTGAGCACCACCATAAATATTGTATGGAATATCGTTGTCTACTCTTACATGGTAGAATTGTGTCAGTGGAAGACTCTCAACGAAGTGCCAGTTTTTACCACGGTCTCTTGTATAGGTTAAACCGCCATCATGACCATCTAAAATAAAGGACGGGTCTTCCGGATGGATCCACCAAGCATGATGATCGGTGTGCACCTTTCGACTAGAAACAAAGCTTTCCCATGTTTTACCACCATCTTCTGAAACAGTCACAGTAGAATGAATACTGTACACCCTATTTTCATTTTTTGGATCAACGTAGATGTCAGCGTAATAGAATGGTCTTCCGCCAATATTGCCATCGTCTTTTTTCGACACCTGCTTCCAAGTGAAACCACCATCTTCAGATTTAAAAATCGCATTAGAATCTGATTCAACGTAAGCGTAAACCATGTCTGGGTTAGATGGGGCAAACGCTAAACCTATTCTACCCAGCTCGCCTTTAGGTAATCCATCATCAGAAGTTCGTTTTGTCCAAGTATCTCCTCCATCTAAACTTACAAATATGCCAGAGCCAGGTCCACCAGACTTGAAAAACCAAGGCCACCTCCTGTGTTCCCACATGGAGGCGATTAACTTATTTGGATTGGAAGGATCAACTACTAAATCAGCTGCTCCTGTTTTTACATCTATGTATAATGTGTTGTTCCAGGTTTTTCCTCCATCGGTAGTTTTATAAATACCACGCTCAGGATTTTCTCCCCATGGTGTTCCCGTAGCGGCAACCACCGCAATTTTAGGGTCGCTAGGATGAAGTATAATTCGGTGAATGCCATTTGTTTTCTCTAGGCCTAAAAACGCCCAAGATCTTCCTTTGTCAATAGTTTTATAAAGGCCTGCGCCATTGTTCATGCTATTGCGCGGGTTACCTTCTCCTGTGCCTACCCAAATTTCGTTCGGGTTATTTTGATTAATGGCAATAGACCCAATTGAGGCTGATTTGCCGTCATCAAATAGTACGTCCCAGGTTGATCCTCCGTTTTCAGACACCCATAAACCGCCAGCCGCAGTTCCTGCATAAATAATATCTGGGTTGCTTAATTGAACATCGAAGGTGGTTATTCTACCACTTGCCCCTGCTGGGCCAACACTCCGGGGTTTCATGTCTTTTAACAGCGACATATCTAATTTCTGAGCAGATAGATGTCCTGTAAAGCCTATGAGTAAAATAATACTGAGTAATAAATTCTTGTTCATAGCGTATCCTGTAATGGTTGATCAATGGAAAAATAAGAAGCTTAGCCAAGGAATGAAAACACTATGGGATGGAAGGGGAATTATTCTTCTTAAATTAATCCCTCCCCAAGTCAAGTAGAGGGGAGTTTGGTTTCTAGATTGTCTTTCCCAAACAAAAGAAGAAAATTTACGTACATTTGTATTGTTTGAAAAGCACAGTCACTATATTATTTACTTCTCTCTACTTGCTTGCCAGCTCAGGAATTCTGGTTGGGCAGCATGTATGCATGGGGCGAGTAAAAGAGCAAGCACTTTTCAAGCAGCAAGAAAAACAATGCAACATGTCGGCAGAAATGCACAAAAGCATGAAAGACTGTTGCGAAGACGAATGGTCTTTAGAGAAAGTGGAGGACGTACAACAGGCTTCCGCCTATTCTGCCTCTCCTAGCCCAGAATACCACTTAATTTATGAAGTGCCTTTCAGTACTTTTTTATTGCAACAAAACGATCAGGAAGAACTAGTAGAAGTTAGAAATACGGGCCCGCCTGATATCCCCAAACCTGAATTTTATATCGCATACCAATCCCTGAAGATTCCTTCAGCTTTACAATCCTAGTAGTTCTTTAAGAACTGCTCAACCCACACGTTGGGTTTTCCACTTTTTTTTGGATTGTAAAAGCAATTTTAATGATCAATTCCCTTATTAAATTTTTTCTAGAAAACCGTTTGGTGACATTCATCATGTTGGTTGGCCTAATCGGTTGGGGTTTAGTTACGGCTCCATTCAATTGGTCTCAAAGTCTTGGCTTACCAAGTGATCCCGTGCCTGTGGATGCCATTCCCGATATTGGTGAAAACCAGCAGATCGTATTTACGCAATGGACAGGTCGTTCTCCGCAAGACATAGATGATCAAATCACCTACCCGCTCACTTCGACATTGTTGGGGATTCCTGGAGTGAAAACGATTCGAAGTTCCTCTATTTTCGGTGTCTCCTCGATCTATATCATCTTTAATGAAGACATTGAATTCTATTGGAGTCGAAGCCGAATTCTAGAAAAACTCAATTCGCTTCCACAAGGACTTTTACCGCAAGGCGTTCAGCCTGCTTTGGGGCCAGATGCTACTGCATTAGGCCAAATTTATTGGTACACCATAGAGGGTAGGGATAAGGATGGTAATCCGAACGGAGGTTGGGACCCTCAAGAAATCCGAACGGTTCAAGATTATACTGTGCGTTATGCTTTGGCTTCTGCCGAGGGTGTATCGGAAGTGTCATCTGTTGGTGGCTTTGTCAAGGAATACCAGGTTGATGTTGATCCAAATGCCATGCAAGGTTACGGAGTGACACTGGATGAGGTCGTCAAAGCGGTAAGAGAATCCAATTTGGATGTAGGTGCAAAAACCCTTGAAATCAATAAAGCAGAATACTTAGTCAGAGGCTTAGGTTATATAAAAAGCCTTGAAGACTTAGAGGAGGCAGTGGTTAAAGTAAATGGCAATACACCCATTAGGATCCGTGATATCGCCAAAGTCAACTTTGGCCCAGAGGGCAGAAGAGGTGCTTTGGACAAGTCAGGAGCCGAGGCTGTTGGTGGGGTAGTTGTGGCAAGGTATGGTGCCAATCCGCTCGAAGTAATAGACAATATAAAAGCTCAAATCAAAGACATCAGTATTGGTCTACCCTCAAAAATATTGGCCGATGGATCAATTTCCAAACTTACCATTGTTCCGTTTTATGATAGAACTCGACTGATCAAAGAAACCATCGGCACCTTAGAAGAAGCCTTAACGCTAGAGGTGATCATTACGGTGGTGGTGGTGCTGGTAATGCTTTTGAATTTACGCGCATCAATTTTGATTTCTAGCTTGCTACCTATTGCCGTGCTCATGTGCTTTATCGCCATGCGTTACTTGGGCGTAGATGCCAACATTGTAGCCCTATCAGGGATTGCGATCGCCATTGGTACCATGGTCGATGTTGGGATTGTGCTGACAGAAAACATCACGCAACATCTGAATGACAACAAATCTCAGCCAATCCTTAAAACGATTTTAAACGCAAGTCAAGAAGTTTCTTCGGCCATTGTCACTGCCGTGATGACCACAATAGTGAGTTTTATTCCTGTGTTTACCTTACAGGCTGCAGAAGGCAAGCTTTTTTCTCCTTTGGCTTACACCAAGAGTTTTGCGCTGATTGCAGCCCTTATTGTGGCACTGACTATTCTACCCACTTTAGCCTATTGGTTTTTTGGTTTTAAACCTAAAGGTCAATGGATGAAAGTGATTCTTAATTCCTTAGTGGTCATTGCAGGTTTGATCTCGCTCGTTTACGGCTTCTATTTGGCTGCTTTTGTATTAATTGGTTTGGGGGCGGCAAACTTAATCAAGCATTTCTCTCCGAAGTATGCTACGTATTTCAAACATGCAGACATCGTTATTGTCCTCATTGCCATTAGCCTCTTGCTCAGCAAAGAATGGATGCCGTTGGGTGTGCGTTCTGGTGAATTGGTGAATTTCATTTTTGTGGTCTTAATCATCGGGGTCACGCTGGGCAGTTTTAAATTGTTCATCAGGTTCTATCCTAATATTCTAAAATGGTGTTTGAATAATAGGTTGAAATTCCTGTCAGTTCCAGCTTTGATTGTTTTAACTGGGGTCACTATTTGGCAGGGCTTCGATAAAATTTTCAGTTTCGTGCCAAGTACTTTCGGGGACTCGGTAAGAACAACTAAACTTTACTCAAACCTCAACCATACCTTCCCTGGTATTGGTAAAGAATTCATGCCTTCGTTAGATGAGGGGGCTTTCCTTTTGATGCCTACTTCTATGCCGCATGCTGGGATTACTCAGAATAGAGAAACTTTAAGGCTGCTCGATATGGCTGTGGCTGCAATTCCTGAGGTTGAATCTGTCGTTGGAAAACTAGGAAGAACAGAAAGCGCGCTTGATCCAGCGCCTATTTCTATGTACGAAAATATCATCAATTATAAGAGTGAATACCTGACTGATGAAGACGGTCAAAGAGTTCGCTTTGCAAAGGAAGACGATGCTTATATAAGAGACGAAAAAGGGGACTTAATTCCAGATGAAGATGGCGTTTACTTTCGCCAATGGCGCGAAGAGATAAAGTCACCCGATGATATTTGGAATGAAATTATCAAAGCAACGCGTTTGCCAGGAGTAACTTCTGCGCCTAAACTTCAACCTATTGAAACTCGCTTGATCATGCTGCAAACTGGCATGCGCGCCCCAATGGGGATCAAAGTGAAAGGGCCAGATTTAGCAACCATCGAAGCTTTTGGAATTGAATTAGAAGGAGTATTAAAACAAGTGCCTTCGGTTAAAGCGCAATCGGTATTTGCAGAAAGAATTGTGGGTAAGCCTTACCTATTAATTAATTTGGATAGAAAAGCTTTGGGGCTTTACGGGCTCAGCATTGCTCAAGTGCAGCAATACATTCAAGTGGCGATTGGAGGAATGGAGTTGTCCACCACGGTAGAAGGGCGCGAACGATATGGCATCCGAGTGCGCTATCCGCGAGAACTCAGAGATGATCCATCAGCATTGAATAATATATTGATCCCGACTAAAATGAACGGTCAAATTCCTTTGGGTCAATTGGCTGAAATTGAATACACCCGTGGTCCACAAATGATCAAAAGTGAAGATACCTTTTTAGTTGGCTATGTGATTTTTGATAAGCTCCCGGGCCAAGCGGAAACGGATGTTGTTGTGGACGCTCAAAACCTGATCGATCAAAAGATTAAGTCTGGTGAAATTACGGTGCCTGCTGGCGTGTCTTTCAAGTTTGCTGGTAATTATGAAAATCAACTGAGGGCAGAAGCAAGACTGGCCATCGTTATCCCAATCGTTTTGGCAGTCATCTTCTTGATTCTCTATTTTCAATTCAAGTCAGTATCGGTTTCATTGATGGTGTTCTCAGGGGTTGCGGTGGCCTTTGGTGGTGGTTTCTTGATGCTTTGGTTATACGGTCAAGGAGGATTTCTAGATTTTAATCTCTTCGGTACAAACATGAGAGAGCTTTTTCAAATCAGTCCAATCAATTTAAGCGTGGCAGTTTGGGTAGGGTTTATTGCTCTTTTTGGCATCGCTACTGATGATGGAGTATTAATGGCCACTTATCTGGATCAATCATTCAAGGACAAGGAAGGGCTTTCAAAAAAAGAAATTCAGAGTTTAGTATTGGAAGCAGGACTCAGAAGAGTGAAGCCCTGTCTAATGACCACCGCCACTACTCTTTTGGCATTACTGCCAATACTCACCTCTACTGGCAGGGGTTCCGATGTAATGATTCCAATGGCCATTCCTTCTTTCGGTGGAATGCTAATCGCCTTGATCACACTCTTCGTGGTGCCGGTGCTCTTTTCTTATTATAAAGAAGCGCAATTCAAGTCTTCCCTTAAAATCGAAACGCATGAATAGATATATCACAATGCTTTTTCTAGTGGTGCTCATGGGTTGCCAAAATGAAGCTGAATATCAAGTCAGTAATTACGGGGTGATTCGCGAAATCATGCTGGAGAATAGGCTAGATACTTACACCGAATTGTCTGTCTTAGGAGAAACGGAACATTTATATGCGATCGGAGCCCTAAAACAATTGACCGGTGAAATTATGATTATGGATAGTCAACCCATCATGAGCAGGGCATCGAAAGGGGAAGTGAGTATTCAACGCGATTATAATGAAGGTGCAATTCTCTTGGTTCAAAGTAAAGTGGAGGCTTGGCAAGAGATTCAGATTACTTCCCCAATTAATGACTTAGCAGACCTCCAAACTTTGGTCAAAGCTGAAGCTGACGGGCAGGGCTTAGATACGTCAAAACCTTTCCCTTTTTTACTGAAAGGCAATTTTGATAAAGTAGAATGGCATATTATTAATGCTGCCGAAGCGACTGAGCCAAATCATGAAGCCTATAAAAAGGCAGGTTACAAGGGTGTTTCGGCTGGGGTAGAAGGCCAGATGTTAGGCTTTTATTCTGAAAATCATGAAGGGGTTTTTACACACCACGGTAGCTACTTGCATGTACATTATGTGAATGATGCAATTACTAAAATGGGGCATGTAGACAAGGTTGTGCTCAACAGTCCTATGAAATTATCATTACCTAAAATCAGCAATAAATGAGGAAGTTCTTGATCATAGGCATGCTTAGTAGTTTGGCTGTAAGTCTTTTCAGTCAGGGCGCAATTGATGGGTATTTGGAGAATGCAGCAAGCCAAAACCCAAGTTTGCAGGCTAAATTCCAAATGTACTTAGCAGCATTAGAAAAAGTAGAGCAGCAGGGTGCCTTACCAGACCCAACGGTGAGCTTTGGCTACTTTATCAGTCCGGTAGAAACAAGGGTGGGCGCTCAAAGATTCAGGGCGGGCATCTCTCAAATGTTCCCTTGGAAAGGCACTCTACCCAAACAAAAACAACTGGCGGCCTCATTAGCGCAAGTAAAGTTTGAGGAGTTTCAAGCGGCCAAGAATATGCTTTTCCTAGAAGTTAAGAAGTCCTATTTGGCACTTTATGAACTTGAAAAGCAAGTCGAAATCAACAGCGCCAATCTAGGGTTATTGAAATCCTATGAGCCGATTTCCCAAACCAAATACGAGTCGAATTTAGCTTCGTTGGCGGACTTGGTCAGGGTTCAAATTAAGATTGACGAGGCGACAACAAAGCTTGAATTATTGAAACTGAAAAGAGCTCCACTTTTAAGCAACTTCAACACTTTGCTTAATAATGAAACTGCTTTAACCTTTAATGAGATTGATCTCAATTTCAATTTTGAGATGAATAATGAGGTTGCCTTACCTCTCGATTCAGCATTAGGGAACAACCCTGTGATAAGAGCGGCACAAGAGCAAATTGCCTCTTCTGAATATCAGTTGGCACTGGCAGAGTTGGCAAGAAAGCCTAAGATTGGTTTGGGCTTAGAGTATGGTTTCATTCAAAAAAGAGATATGCCCAATATTCAAGACAATGGGAGGGATATACTTGCACCAACGATTAGCATGAGTCTGCCAATTTTTGGGAAAAAGAATGCAGCCTTAAGGCAAGAGGCCAACTATATGCAAGAAGCATATCAGTACCAAATTAAAGCCGTTCAGAATCAGATTTCGAATCAGTGGGTGATGGCTAATTTCGAAATGGACAAAGCGCAAACTGAACGAGCACTTTATGAGAAGGAACTTGAAAAAACGCAGCTATTGTTGAAACTGCTCACTTCTGAGTACAGCAACAACAATACACAATTCGATGAATTACTAAATACACTCCAATTGATTTTGCAGCTTAAACTATCGGCCCTTACCGCCTCGGTAAACCTGCAGGAATCACTTTTCAATTTCGATTTTTTAACCAGTGACACTTTAAACCAAGTAAAATGAAAACAACAACCCTATTGTCAACCATTATTTTTAGCATGCTATTTTTTGCCTGTTCTGGGGAGAAAAAAGAGGGGGGAAATAATGAAGAGTCGCAAATGCCTGCCGTAGAAGCAAAAGAGGTGACAAAGCCTAAAAGCCCACCAGAATCTACCAAAGTAACAATTGGAGGCACCGATGTACTGATTGATTATCATTCGCCAGGCGTCAGAGGCAGAACCGTTTTTGGTGGTTTAGTGGCTTATGATGAAGTATGGGTAACTGGCGCGCACAGTGCCACTTCGATCGAATTCTCTAGAGATGTAGAGCTCAACGGGAATAAAGTAAGTAAAGGGAAGTATGCCTTATTCACCATACCCGGTAAAAGTGAGTGGACGCTCATTATCAATACGGACTACAACCAGCATTTAGCAGATAATTACGATCAATCGAAAGAT
>JBLIES010000075.1:0-15084 GCA_047633135.1 Roseivirga sp. | reverse complement strand
ATAATGCGCTAAAATTAGTTGAAACAAACGGAGATGAATTAAGCAAGTCACGTCTTGCTGTCATCAATACTTTCGAAACAGAAGTGGGTAAACTATTGTACTCTTTAGGAATGCCTCATTCACGCATTGAGGTAACGCATGAAGTGCAGAAGCCAAATGAAAACGGAATAGACAAGCTAAACCTTTTATTTTCGGCTAATAAAGGCATTGCACCTCAAGCGTTAAAGCAAGTTGCTTCTGGAGGAGAATTCTCTAGGCTTATGTTTGCCATCAAATTCATCCTGGCAGATAAAACCGCCCTGCCTACCATCGTATTTGATGAGATTGATGCTGGGATTTCAGGCGAAATATCAATTCAAATGGCCCTAATGATGAGCAAGATGGCACAAAATCATCAGGTGATTACCATCACCCATTTACCACAAATCGCTGCCCGAGGCAACTCCCATTACTACGTTTATAAAGACAATGCCGAAGATGTAACTTCAAGTAACCTGAGGAAGCTAAAAGAAGAAGAAAGACTTACTGAGATTGCTCAAATGATCGGTGGCAATCAGTTTAGTGAAAGTTCTCTCGAAAGTGCTCGCGAGTTGATGAAATAAGGGCATAAAAAAAGCACTTTCTTTTCAGAAAGTGCTTTAAATATATTCATTTAACGTTTCTATTAAATAGAAATACCCATAAAGCTCATAAATGCAATCCCCATCAGACCGGTGATGAACATTGTGATTCCCAATCCTTTCAATCCATCAGGCACATGAGAATATTTCAATTTTTCTCTAATGGCCGCCAATGCGATAATCGCAAGAAAGAACCCTATCCCTGATCCAAAGCCAAAGACTGTTGCTTCCCCTAAAGAATATTCTCTTTGTGCCATAAATAAAGAACCCCCTAAAATAGAGCAATTCACAGCGATCAAGGGTAAGAAAATACCAAGCGAACCATACAAAGAAGGCGAGAATTTTTCAATCAGCATTTCGACTAACTGTACCATTGCCGCGATGATGGCGATGAACATGATAAAACGTAAGAAAGATAAATCTATGGTTGCGAAGCTATCTCCTAACCAAGTTAAAGCGCCTTCTTTCAATATAAATTGATCTAAAAGCCAGTTCATTGGTACGGTAATACCCAAAACAAAGACTACAGCTAAACCTAAACCAAAAGCAGTGGACACTTTTTTAGACACCGCTAAAAAAGAACACATACCCAAGAAGTAGGCGAAGACCATATTCTCAATAAAAATCGATTTTATACCTATATTGATTAAATCCATGGTTGTTTAGTTTAATTTTCTACGTAACCTGTTTTTGTTCTCTGTACCCAGATAATAAATCCGAGAACCAAAAAGGCGCCTACAGGACTTACCATAAGACCATTGGCGGCAAAGCTTTCAACACCTAAGGCTTCAAATACTGGGTAACCAAATACTTTACCTGATCCCCAAATTTCTCTGAAAAAGGCAACCGCAAGTATAATCCAAGAATAGCCCAAACCATTACCCAAACCATCGAGCATTGAATCATAAGGCTTATTCGCTAAAGCGAAAGCTTCCAAGCGTCCCATCACAATACAGTTCGTGATAATCAAACCAATAAAAACGGAAAGCTCTTTGTACATATCAAAAGCATAAGCTTTCAAAACTTCATTCACTAAAGTTACCAGCGTTGCAACAATAGCTAATTGAACGATGATTCTGACTCTTGAAGGAATTGCATTTCTCAATAAAGAAATTGTCAAATTCGCGAAGATCATAACGAAAACCACTGAAATGGCCATTACCATCGTTGGCTTCATTTGGGTTGTCACCGCCAATGCCGAACAAATACCCAATACTTGTATTGTAATTGGATTGTCGTCACTCAGAGGATCGGTAACAAATTTTTTCCTTCGTTTCGAAACAAGGCCTTCTTTCTTAACTATTGGTTGTTCTAAAGTTTCAGTACTCATATCTATTTCAATTACTGATTAATCATTGTCATTGCGTCTACACCCGACACCTGCTTTTTAAAGTAACTTTGATAGTATCCAAAGTAGTTACTTAGCATGCTATTAACGCCATTCGCAGTTAAAGTTGCCCCGGCCATTCCATCTACCTTGTAAGGACCTAATTTATCCTCTGGAGTTCTTTCACTTTTAACCATCGTTACAGAGACTAAATCACCTTTTTCGAAAATTACTTTACCTTGGTACCTTAATTGAACCTCATCTGAAGTAATTCTTGCACCTAAACCTGGAGTTTCAGCTTTATGGGAAAATGTTATTCCTTTAATGGTCTCTAAGTCCTCTTCTAAGGCTACAAAAGCCCATATAGCATCCCAAAGTCCAGCACCGTATGTTGGTAGAATAAAGGCTTTCTCAGCTCCATTTTCATACTTAAATATAGGGAAGACTCTTTCGTTCGCTGGCTTTTTATAGTTCTTTTCGATGTTAACGTTTTCAGCGAGCATAGGCTCCCCTTTTTCGTTCACAGTAACCAAGTTACCTTGAAAATCAGAAACCTCAGACTTAATGACTTCGCCATAACGAGCCAAAATTTCTTCTGGCGTCATCGAGGCAATTTTTTCTTTTTCAGATGGAATTGCACCTAATATCTGCTTTTTGGTGTCTAGATCTTGTGCTATTTTCTGGAGCGGACCTAACACTTGAGAAGCGCCTGATAACAACCCACCTAAAACAGCGGTGAGTATTAAAGAGAAAATGATAATGTATGTATTAGACTGTTGCACGTGCTAACCTCCTTTTTTTATTTGCTTGAACTACGTAGTAATCAATAAGTGGTGCAAAAACATTCATAAATAGAACGGCCAACATAATACCTTCAGGGTAAGCAGGGTTTACAACCCTGATCAAAACCGTCAACATACCAATCAACAAACCATAAATCCATTTACCTGTTTCCGTTTGAGCAGCCGATACGGGATCAGATGCCATGAATACAGCTCCAAAAGCCAAACCACCCATTACCAAATGGTAATGAGGAGGTAAATCCATAAAGCCATTTAAACCTACAGCGTTAAAGATCGCGCCCATTATTACGGCACCTCCAAAAACGCTGACAATAACTTTCCAACTCCCTACTCCTGAGGCAATAAGTATTATCGCACCGAGTAGCGCCATTGCTGTTGAAGTCTCTCCTATTGACCCGGGTATCAAGCCAACAAACATATTATTAAAACTAAAGAAATCCCCGAGTGAGGCGACCACAGAGCCTGAACTAGCATTTGAAGTGTCATATGCTATTGATAGTGCAGTAGCCCCAGTGTAACCGTCCACAGGTGTTTTCTCAGCTAATTGTGTCCACACTGCTCCTGAAATTTGAGATGGATAAGCAAAATACAAGAATGCTCTTGATGTCATTGCTACATTCAAAATGTTCATGCCAGTACCTCCGAAAATTTCCTTTCCTACTAAAACACCAAAAACAGTAGCTAAAGCAACCTGCCAAAGTGGAATAGTGGCGGGAACGATCAAGGGAATTAACATACCCGTCACCAAGAAGCCTTCATTAATTGGATGCTTTCTCACCAAAGAGAAAACAACTTCAACCAGACCACCAGCGGCATATGAAACTAAAACAATGGGCAATACCCAACGAGACCCGAAAAGCAAATTCTCGATAGAGAAAAAGGTTGTCGCACCACCAGTCGCGATATTGTGTTGGTAACCAACGTTAAAAATACCAAAGATCAGACATGGAATCATTGCGATTACCACCGTCATCATCATTCTTTTCAAGTCAATTGCATCTTTGACTTGCACCCCTTTATTCTTCGCGGTTGAAGCCGGAGAGAACAAGAAGGATTCGTTTGCCTCGAACAGGTAGTAGAACTTTTCGAACTTACCCCCCTTTTCGAACATGGGTTTTTGTTTTTGTAAAAGATCGTGTAGAAACTTCATCTTTATCCGTTTTGCATCAATTCTATACCTTCTCTAACCATATGTTGAATGTCATGTTTAGAAACATCAACAAATTCACATAAGGCTAAGTCTTCTTCTATTATTTCATAGATACCGAGGGCTTCCATATTATCGAAATCCTCAGACAAGATAGCTTTGACTAAATAAGTAGGGTAAATATCCATTGGAACAACTTTCTCAAAAGTTCCAGTCTGAACAAATGCTCTATCCTCTCCATTAGTATTTGTATCCAATACATACTCCTTATCCTTTCCATTCAAGAATGAGAATAATCCCCATGCTCTATGGAAACTCAAAACATTCTTTTTAGGCATAATCCATCCTAAAAAGTCTGAATGATCTCCTTCTGGAATTACTGTTAAAGTATTGGCATAAAAGCTTAAGTAACTATCCTTCTCAATTCGTTCACCTGTCAATACATTCCCTGAAATAAAGCGCACATGCTCTGAATTCAGATTATTCTCAACAAATCTATTGATAGCGGCACCACTGAAAGTCTTATAATATTGTGGGTGCTTTACTTCAGAACCCGCTACAGCGATAACGCGAGAAGCATCATATCTCCCTGTTGAGAAAAGCTTACCAATTTGCGCTACAGCGAAAGGAGTTAGAGTCCAAACAATATCTCCTTTATTCACCGGATCGAGGTGGTGTATTTGAACCCCTACGTTACCAGCAGGGTGTGGCCCAGAGAATTTATTATGCTCTACAGCATCGATATTTGAAAATACCTTTGCCACTTCTGCGTTCAAATTGTGATTCAAATGAATCTTACCGTCAGTGAACTTTTTCAATACACTTACACCGATTTTAAAAGCTTCTTCGTCTCCTGTTAAAGTGAAAGCTACGTTGGCGGCAAGTGGATGAGTATCGAAGGTTGATATGTGAATTGCCTTTGGTGTATCATTTTCATTGGCAACAACACCGTAAGGCCTTTGGATAATATTTGGCCAAACCCCTCCCTTTAACATTTGGACTTGCGCTTCTTCTCTGGTCAACCCGTTTATATCGGAAAGACTAAAGACTTTAAACGATTCATATTCAATCGTTTTGTCAGCTAAAATTTTAATCTCAAGGAGCTTTCTTTTTGCTCCTCTTTTCACTTCGACAATTTCACCACTAACGGGCGAGCAATACATTACACCCTCCTGCATTTTGTCAGACAAAATCGGAGTTCCGGCTTTAACATTATCGCCTTCGTTAACAAGTAACTTAGGACGCTTCATACCAATAAAGTCGGTGGGTTTAATTGCAAACGTCTCTGGATGGATAGCATCAGAAATTTTCTTCTCTGCCTTTCCTGCCAGATTGATGTCAAAGCCTTTTTTAAGCTTTATAATTTTGGACATACTCTTTTAGTTGCGAATCAATAGGTTTGATCTATAATTGAGGCAAAAACAGTATTTTTGCACTCAATAAAAAGCCATATTTTGGCTCTTCGAGGCGCAATTTAATTCAAAAAAAATGGGAAGGGAAATAATACTCAGTAATTATACGACAGGTATTTTTTCAATTGACTTTTCTATGTGCTTCGAGACCTGTTCCATCAGCCACATCGGGGTAGAAGTTGCTCCACAAATTCCAACTTTATCATTTTCTTTAAACCAAGACAATTCTACTTCTTCCTCATTTTCAACAAAATAGCTTCTCTCGTTTTGACTACGACAAATTTTATAAAGCGCTTTCCCATTGGAGCTCTTCTTTCCGCTCACAAAAATTATGACGTCTTGTTCTTGTGAAAATATTTCTAACTGAGGCTCCCGATTAGACACTTGGCGGCAAATACTATCATTGGCATTGAAGTCGATTTCTTGAAATTCACCTTTTTTTGCTTTGATTCGCTCTTCAATCATCGACCTGATTCGGTAGAAGCCAGCGGTACTCTTTGTAGTTTGACTGTAAAGTGTGACGGGCCTTTCAAAGTCAATTTTATCTAGGTCTTCATCATTCATAATGACGATAGCTTCGTTGTTCGTTTGGCCGGTCAGACCAATGACTTCAGCATGCCCTATTTTACCATAGATTACAATCTGTCCATCGACCTGTTTCATTTTATCATAGGCAAATTTAACCCTGTTCTGAAGCTTGAGCACCACAGGACAAGAGGCATCCACCAATTCAATATTATTCTCTAAAGCCGTTTGATAAGTTTCTGGTGGCTCTCCATGAGCTCTAATCAAGACTTTAGCATTTTTCAATGCCTTTAAGTTTTCTCGATCAATAATTTTAAGGCCTTTGGCATTGAGCCTTTCTACTTCCATTCTATTATGGACAATATCACCTAGGCAATATAAATCGCCATCCTTCATTTCGTCCTCTGCCATTTGAATAGCAAATTCAACTCCGAAACAATAACCTGAATTTTTATCGATTGTAATTTCCATTCTTCTTTTCTCCTTCTAGCCTTCTATCTTTTTCAATGCCAAAGTTAACACCTTATTCACTTGCTCTTGAAAGGCTAAACCTGACGTATCTATCACTATCGCTTCTTTTACTTGAATTAGCGGACTTTCAGCCCTTGTGCTATCTTGATGATCACGGTCTTTAAAATTTTTGATGATTTCTTCCGAAGAAGGTGTTTCACCCTTTTCTTCTAATTCTAATTTTCTACGCATTGCCCTTGCTTCGTCACTGGCCTTCATGAATATCATCAACTCTGCATCAGGAAAGACCACCGAGGCAATATCTCTACCGTCCATTACAACGCCTCTCGCTTTACCCATCTCTTGCTGCTGAGCAACCATTGCTACTCGGACCGCTTTAACGGCTGCAACCGTACTCACCTTTTCAGAAACGTACATTTTCCTAATCTCTTGTTCAACGTTCTTTCCATTCAAAAAAGTTTCGCTTTTCTGTGTTTCAGGATTGTGCTGAAAATCAATCTTGCATAACGGTAACGCTTTCGATATCTCAAATGGGTCAGTTAGATCGATTTTTTCATTTATCATGTATAGCGTGACGGCTCTGTACATGGCTCCACTGTCTATAAATTTATAGCCCAACACGTTGGCCACTTCCTTAGCCGTGCTGCTTTTACCACAACCCGAAAAACCGTCAATCGCAATGTTAATTTTATTCATTCATAAAAAATTTTAGCAAAGTTAATATTTCCGTTTTTTTTATTGGCAGTTCTTTCGGATAAAAAACACAGAATTAAATTCTAAATTCCTTCAAAATATTTATTCAGCTTACCATTTCATTAAACAAATATTAGGACTATTTATCTTGAGCAAGAATCCCAAAATTTGGGGGATTTAATAGTGAATGGATTTCAAGATGCAAATAAGTACCCTTTAAGATAAAAGGTTACCCCTTTACATCCTGATAAGGAAAACAAAAATTAGGTCTAAATACTTTTCCTATCTGAAATAAAAAAAACGACCTTAGCCTGTCAAATTAAAAATCAAAATGCAGGTTTCAGGGACTATTGTTGACGTTAGAAAGCGAAGAATTTTCAAAGGCATCATCCATGTCAAGGACAATCGAATTGAAAGGATTGAGCCCAAAGAAAGTGTGGAGAATCAATACATTATCCCTGGCTTTATCGATGCACATGTACACATCGAAAGCTCAATGCTCGTTCCTGCAGAGTTTGCAAGATTAGCGGTGGTACACGGTACCGTAGCCACTGTTTCTGACCCACATGAAATCGGTAATGTGTTGGGCGTAAAAGGGGTGGAATATATGATTGAGAATGGCAAACAAGTCAATTTCAAGTTTTATTTTGGAGCACCCTCGTGTGTACCTGCCACCACTTTTGAAACTGCAGGAGCAGAAATAACTCCAGCAGAAGTTCGCTATTTACTAGAAAAGGAAGAAGTTAAATATTTGGCAGAAATGATGAATTGGCCAGGTGTTCTATTTAACGATCCTGTTGTCTATGAAAAACTCGCCATTGCCAAGGCCCTTGGTAAACCGATTGATGGCCATGCGCCAGGTTTAAGAGGCGAACGAGCTGAAACTTACATTAAAGCTGGCATCTACACCGACCATGAGTGTTTTACTAAAGAAGAAGCGTTAGACAAGCTGAAGCACGGAATGAAAATTTCGATTCGCGAAGGCAGTGCCGCCAAAAACTTTGAAGCTTTAATAGAATTACTAAGTGATCATCCCGAAATGATCATGTTCTGCTCTGATGACAAACACCCCGACAATCTAGTCGAAGGACACATCAATCAATTAGTGCAACGAGCATTGGCCAAAGGGCATGAACTATTCAATGTCTTACAAGCCGCTTGCATTAACCCAATTGACCATTATAAACTTGATGTAGGCGCTCTACAAGTAGGCGATTTTGCCGATTTTGCTTGTATCGATAACCTGAATGATTTCAATGTTATGGCAACCTATATCAATGGTGAACAAGTCAGTAACGAAAAACAAAGCTTAATTACCTCAAAGCAAAATGACATCATCAATAACTTTGATTGTGCGCCTATTCACGCAATCGATTTGGAAGTTAAAGCCTTGGGGCAAAAGATAAATGTAATTGAAGCCTTTGATGGTCAATTGATTACCAAAAACACGGTGCACCCAGTAAAAATTGATCAAAATGGAAATGCCCTTTCAGATGTTGACAACGACATTCTTAAATTAGTTGTTGTTAATCGCTACGCTCCTGCCCCGCCAGCCATTGCATTTATCAAAAACTTTGGGTTACAAGAAGGCGCCATTGCCTCAAGTGTAGGCCACGATTCACATAATATCATTGCCGTTGGCGCTGATGACGAATCAATTGCCAAGGCGGTTAACTTAATCATAGCGGCCCAAGGTGGAGTAAGTGCGGTGAGTCAACACGAACAATCTATTTTAGGATTACCTGTTGCTGGCATCATGTCAGCCAATGATGGATATTTAGTAGCAGAACAGTATTCAAAGATCGACCGAATGTCCAAAAATATGGGTAGCAAACTTAACTCGCCTTTTATGAGTCTATCATTTATGGCATTATTAGTGATACCTTCCCTGAAACTTAGCGATCTGGGCCTTTTTGACGGTGATAAATTTGAATTCAAACCCCTATTCTGTTAAGTGTAACCGTAATAATTTGATAATTAATACCGCAAACCGTAATTTTTTAACCCATTAATTTTGCTTTTTTTTTTAACTTCACAAGTATGAACAAATTTCTCTTCAGTCTCGCGTTTAGCCTTTTCGCCTTAATGGGTGTCAGCCAAGAGTTTAAACTCGACTTACCACAAGATCCTAAGCTTTCAGATGAAGCCAAAAGAAAGTTCGCCCTATCAGTAGATGACATGTCCATAAAAAGATACCGACAAGCGGCTAACTCTTTGAACTGGTTGATGATTAACGCTCCAAAACTGTATGATGGTTTGTATGTCAACGCTTATAAAGCCTACGAGGAATTATCAGAAGCTGAAGCAGACGCAACCAAGAAACAAGTCTACCTTGATTCAATGTTCATTGCTTACCGTTTGAAAGATCAAATATTTGAACTGAGCGATCTGGAAATAAACAACTTGGCTTACCGATACTATAAGTACTATAAAAAAGATGCTGATAAGTATGATGAAGCACTAAAAGTCTACGCAAGGGCTTATGAAAAGCCCAGTGAGGTAATTAATAATAACTTGGTAGGCTATATGGACTTAGTCAGAAGAAGCTTTATTGAAAATAAAAATCTTTCTGAAGAGCAGATTTTAGATATCTATGGAAAGATCAATTCTATTATTGATCAAAAAATTGCAGATGGTGAAGATGCCGATAGACTAGGTCGATACAAAGAAGTAGTCAATCAAATGCTCACCACCACGGTGAATGTAGACTGTGAATTTATTGGCGCTAAGCTCTACCCTGCACTCAAGCAGAACCCGAAGGACATCAACTTGGCCAAGAAGATTTTCCAGTTGTCTTTGTCCGCAAAGTGTTCTGATGAAGAATTCTTCCTCTACGCTGTAGAAATTGTACATAAGTCAGAACCTACGGCAGGTTTAGCAGGTGTACTCGCTAAAAGAAAACTATCTAATAAAGAGTATGATCAATCTGAAAAATACTTTATTGAAGCCATAAGCCTAGAAAAAGATGCCACAAAAAAGGGTGAACTTTACTTATCTCTAGCAAGAATGTATGCTGTTTCAGATAAAAAGGCACGATCAAAAGAGCAAGCCATGAAAGCAGCTTCGACAGATCAAGCCTTGAGCAAAGACGCTTACAGTCTTATTGGTAATTTATACATGGGTAGTTATGACGATTGCAAACAAAACGCAAACCAGGTAGAAGATAGAGCTATTTTCTTCGCAGCCTACGATATGTTCGTTAAGGCGAGTGATGTCGATGGTCAAAAGAGAGCGAAAGCACAGTTTCCTACAGTTGCCCAAGTTTTTGAGCAAAATATGGAAGAAGGCGGCTCCATGAAAGTGGGTTGCTGGATTAATGTTACTACAACGATCAGAACTAGACCTTCAGAATAATGAGCATAAAACAGGATGCAGAAAAATTACTTATTGAACTTAGAGATAAGATTGAAGAGTTAATAGAACAAGCTAAAGATGCCACGGGTGATGCCCGAGATGAAATGGATGAGACCATTAAAAAGCTGAAAGAGCAACGCGATAAACTTGAAACTAAATTCGAGGAATTTAGAGTAAAGAATGAACCCAAGTTAGAAGAAGCTAAATTCCACCTAAAAAAAGCCATGGAGGAAATTGGTAAAGCATTTGAGAAAATGTTCAAAAAAGGCCCAAGAGCCGAAGAAATGTAATTCCATACAACACAAAAAAAGAAGCGACAACTTAATCAAAGGACTTGTCGCTTTCTTTATTGATTTCGAATCAGTTTATGTTCGATTATCACTATTCGGCCCATTGATAGACCATGAAAAATCTCTATCTTAACAGGCGTGTTTGCTTTAGGAAAAGTTAAACTAGTTTATTAACCTTCAATCCAAAGCCAGCTGTCAGAATTATGAAATTGAATGACGATCTTAATTTAAAAACGAAAGATAATTTCGATGAACGTCACAAATTATATATTCAATTCATTAATGAGGCGCCTTCAGCGATAGCCATGTTTGATCTGCAAATGTGCTATTTAGCCGCCTCTGAAGAATGGCGAAAAGACTACAACCTAATTGGCACATCCCTTCTTGGCATCTCCCACTATCAAGTCTCGCCTTACGTAAGGGAAGATTGGAAAATCATCCACCAAAGATGTTTGAAGGGAGAAAAGTTAAGTGCTGAGGAAGACTTTTATCAAAGGTTTAACGGTGAAAATAAATGGATTAAATGGAATGTAAAACCATGGCACACTACCGAAAATGATATTGGTGGAATTTTAATCCACACCAGTGATATTACATTGGCCAAAGAAAAGGAGTTATTACTCTACAAGTATCAAGACTTGCTGGAACGGTCAAATCAAACAGCGAGAATCGGAACTTGGGAAGTTGATTTAGAGACCATGGATACGACATGGAGTAGTGTAACCCAACAGATCCATGAAGTTGAAGAAGGCTACATTCCATCGGTCTATACAGGGATTGATTTTTATAAAGAAGGAGTAAGCCGCAGAACAATTGCGCATCGTTTCGAGGTATGCCAAAGCACAGGACGCCACTTCGATTTAGAATTAGTTATCGTTACTGCTAAAGGAAGAGAAAAATGGATCAGAACGACAGGTATTCCAGTTTGGAATAATGGCAAGATTGTTCGTGTCTACGGTACTTTCCAAGATATTGATGAAAAAACTAGATCAAACGAGGCCCTTGCATTACAAGAGGAGCAATTCAGGCAAACCTTTGAGTATGCAGCGAATGGAATGGCTATTATTGGGCTCCGCGGTGAGTGGCTCAAGGTAAATAAAAGCTTATGTGAAATACTGGGCTACAGCAAAAGCGAAATACTAGGCCAGAATTTTAATGAGTTTACTTACGAAGAAGATCGAGAAAAAAGTCGCGAGCTTCTTACTCAATTAAGCTTAGGGGAAATACCAACTTACCAAATGGAAAAAAGATACTTTCACAAAAATGGATCTATCGTTTGGTGCTTGATTTCAAAATCTGTGGTTAATGATAGTCTCGGCAAGCCAATCCATTTTGTAAGCCAAATCAACAACATTACTCAGCGAAAACAAGCTGAGTTTCAGCTTCAAAAAAGTATAGTTAAGCTACAAGGTATTCAGGATGCTAGTACACAAGTCTGCATTCTAGAATATGATTTAAATGGTAAAGTAATTTTCTTTAATAAAGGAGCCGAAAACCTTTTGGGTTACTCTGCCTCGGAGGTAATAGATAAAAAATCAGCTTCTTTTATTCACCTAGAGATCGAACTCCAACAAAGGGCGATAGAACTATCAAATGAGTTTGGAGAGTTAGTATCCGCGCAACAATCCATTTTTACCTACCCCCTCAAGGGTCTATTTGAAACAAAGGAATGGCTTTATGTAAGAAAAGATAAAACGACCTTTCCTATCCTATTAACCATAACCGCCATTAAAAATAAGGATGGTATGGTCAACGGTTATTTAGCAATTGCCACGGATATCTCTGAAATCAAAACCGCGGAAAATGAAGTGAATTCGCTGCTCACACTTACGAAGGAGCAAAATGATCGTCTCCTTAATTTCGCACACATTGTTTCCCATAATCTCAGGTCTCACTCTGGTAACCTTTCCATGATTATGGAATTGATTCAAATGGAGATACCTGAAGCAACCCAAAATGATTTCTTCCCTCTACTGCTCCAATCGTCAGACAACCTCAAAGAAACAATCAGTCATTTAAATGAGGTTGTGGTCATGAACAATAAGACAGGTGAGAACCTAGAATCTCTTAATTTGAAGGAGTATATAGTAAAGGCTATTGCCAATGTAAAAGGCCAAACGCTAGAGGTTGGTGGTCGATTCAATGTTAAGGTTAATGAAAACATCCAAGTAGAAGCCATTCCGGCCTACTTAGAAAGTGTAATCCTTAACCTGCTTACCAATGCTATTAAATACAGGTCGCCTGAAAGAGACTTAGTCATTAGTATTACTACAGAAGTTGAGACGGCATTTGTAAGCGTCATCTTTTCCGACAATGGCGTAGGAATTGACCTTCAACTCAACGGTTCTAAAATATTCGGCATGTACAAAACCTTTCATGGTAACGAAGATGCTAGAGGGGTTGGACTATTCATCACAAAAAATCAAATAGAAACCATGGGCGGCAGGATTATTGTAGAAAGCGAAGTTGATCAAGGTACTACCTTTAAAATCTACCTCAAGCATGACTAAAATAGACACGGCATGTATCATAGATGATGACCCAATCTTCATCTTTGGCGTAAAACGAATGATGCACCTTTCTAACTTTTGCGAAAATTTTATTGTTTTCCATAACGGAAAAGTAGCCATTGAGGGGATTGAAGCTAATGTAAGTACAGGTATCGAACTTCCTGATGTCATTCTGTTAGACCTGAATATGCCCGTAATGGATGGGTGGCAGTTTTTAGATCGGTTCGTGCTAATACCCACTAAAAAAAGAGTAGCCATCTATATCGTCACTTCCTCTATAGACATTGAAGACCTCAACAAAGCAAAAAATTACGAAGCGGTGAGCAATTACATTGTTAAACCCATCAGCATAGAGAAATTACAGGGAATTCTAGTTGAGCTGTAATACACCTCACTCATCTCTTAAAACATCGGCAGGATTCTGTTTAGAAACTTTATTATAAAAGAGCAAAGTAACCAACAGGTTTAAAACGAAAAATCCGGCTAAGGCCAAAACAAATATTGCTGGATGAAGAGCAATTCTATATTTGAACTCTGATAGCCAATCTTGCATCACGTAAACCGTTATAGGGGTAGCGATTAAAAAAGCGATAATCACCAAAACACCATTCTCTTTATTCAATAGTAAAATTAGTTGGTTAATAGATGCGCCCAATACTTTCCTGACACTCAATTCTTTTTTTCGCTGTTCTGCAGAATAAGTTGCGATCGCCATGAATCCCAAAAGTGAAATAAAAATGGCTAATCCAGAAAAGGTGTTGAACAACATGACTTGATCTGACCATTTCCTTCAAACTGCTTCTAATAACTGCATCGAATTGTAGTGTGCTATTCGCTGGTGGGTTCTCGCGAATTCCAGTTACAACTACATCCATATCCCCTGTCCATTTGAACACCTCCCAAATGAGAGTTGCGTATTGTGGCGTTTCGTGCAGGTTGACATGATTAAAAACCGCTCCATTCGTACTCATTTCATACATGATTTTACCAGAACCGTTGTTGACTGCATTCGACACACTATCGATCATGGCAATCGTGGAATAAACGATGTCTTTCATACCTATAGCAATTGCTCCTTGCAAAGCGTATTCAGAATCTGCACCGAAGAACCAAGGGTAATCAGGGTTTCATGCAGTAATTCCTCTGCCTAAACCTTCGACATCATTGATCAACCAATCAGTATTGTACTTGTTCCATTGGAAGGATTGATCGATCTGACCAGATGGTGTTTTTAGCAAGGCCGTTGTATTTATTTGTTGATAGTGTTTACCCTTTTGTTCAATCATGCCATCAATATTTTTGAGTACATGACTATGCGTGTTCAGTGCTTCTTCTTTAGATTTATCATAGCCAGCGATCACAAACTTCAGCACTGATGACTCCCCTGCGCTAAGCTTAAGACCATACTTCAAACCAGTATTGGTTCCTTGGCCTGCTCTTTCAAAATCGCACCCAACTGCTCCTAGGCTTTGTCCATTAGGCGAGGTTGAAGATCCATAGACCACATACCATTCGTTATCGTGGTCTTTGGCTGCGACCAAACCATTATCCTCATTGAAACTCACTTCATCTGGCGCGTCTATCATGCCTGTTCTTGCTCCCAACCAAACAGGTCTCAAGTCAACTTTGCCATCGAAAGTAAAAGTGGCAGACAATTCACTTTCCGATTCATTTTCAAACACGTACTCTATGAAAACCGCCTTTTAATCCACTGGAACAAAATTGAATCTTTTGATCTTGAGCCCTTTTTCCGATAGTTCGTACTGGTGCTCATTGAAAAATGGATAAACCTTTCGGCATTATCTAGACAAAAGCTTTCCTCTCCAATGGTTAGATTACCTGGAAACCCATCCATCAACTTGATCGGATGTGTCCAAATTCCTCCCATCTCTCCCGCAACGTGCCAACCTAAATCTGGAAAGTTCCCATTTT
>JBLIES010000074.1:0-15199 GCA_047633135.1 Roseivirga sp. | reverse complement strand
TCTTCAATTCCTTCAAATTGATCATGAGGGATTTCTTCTTTAGGTGAAAAAACGTTGGGGTGGAGTCCATCAAAACACTCAATATGACAGATGAATTTAAAACCTTTGATCCACTCATCTGCTCCAAGAAGGTTGAAATTCGTGGCACTGATAAAGTAGATGGGTGTTTCGTTTTTGTAGAAATAGCGCCTAATATCTGCAACCCCATTCAATTTAGGGGTACTCGTTTTAGTTTTAGTCATCGTCATTATTTTGTGTTTGATAATTTATTTTTCATTGACATGCCCATGGCGCCAAGGGCTGTACCTGTCTTTTGACGGTCAAGTACTTTTTTATTGAACACTCTTACACCTAAGTCTGCTCTATAGCCATGGATTTCTGACACGTCCAGCGCAAGTAAAAATTTAATGATCTCTTTGCTCACTACCTGCCCTGGCACTAATACTGGAAAGCCAGGAGGATATGGAATAATAAAAGATGAGGCTACGAGTTCATTCCCTTTTTCCATTGAAGGAAGACATTCTTTAAGGGGAATATATTCATAGTTGGTTTCATCATAAGCTAAAAAGTAAGCCTCACGTAAATTCCCCCCTGGCACTCCAGGTACCGCTTGGAAAGAATGATGGAAATGACTGAAATCTGGCAAAGGAGGGACATCTTCAGTGAGAGATTTAATTCTTGCATCTCTAATCTCTATCTCTCTATCATTTAATGACCTAAGCTCTTCATCCAACTCTTCTGCAATCATCAACAAGGCATTGATAAGATAGGTTACACTACCTCTTGTTGTACCAATATTGGTCATGAAAAGCACAGTATTTCTCGATGTTTTATTGATCTGGATATTAAATTTATCCATCAAGTATTTATTCTTAAAGGTGTCACCATCTACACCCGTACGACCAACATGAAGGGTGACCTTAGTAGGGTCCAAAACGAATTCATCTTGTTCCCAAGGCAATTCCATCCTATTCCACCCAGCATTTTTATCGTAATATTCGGTTAACCCTGTTTCTCTATATTCATCGGGGATAAAATCACGCACTGTAAGCACATCAAAGTATTTATTGAGCTTAGGGTTATCCGTGATTTTAGCTCTTAATACCATGGCGAGCTCAACGCTCTTTTCCACGAGTTCAAAACCCTCGAACTGCACTTGCCTTCTACCAGCATCTAATGATGCTAACATTTGATAATTTGGCGAGGTCGATGTATGCGTCATATAAGCCTCAAGGAAAGTACTTTCACTTTTCCTTCTGAAGTCTTCATCCCAGATATGGATCATTGAACCTTGTCTAAAACTAGTCAACGTTTTATGAGTGCTTTGAGTAGAATATACTCTGATCCTTACTTTGTCAGGGTCAGGCATAAGCGGAATCTCACCTTGGTCTAAGTTTTTAATATGATGGTCGTATTGCTTTCTATAGCTGCTACTTTGGTATTTTCCTGCCAGTTTTCTGGCAGCAAACATTCCTGTCCTTTGTTTGTAGGTATAAGTAAAGCCTGCGAATGCGAACCAAGCTTCATCCCATAGAAAGATCATATCAGGCTTTATGGCTAAAACCTCTTCGATAACTCTTTCTACATTGTAAACTAACCCATCGAAAGAACAATTGGTAAGCAACAACATTTTTGCTTTCTCTAGTCTACCCGCTGCTTTAAGCCGCAACAGTTTCGTTTTAATTTGTTCTAGTGGAACTGCCCCGTACATAGAGTACTTCTCTATTGGGTAGGAATCTAAATAGACCGGAAATGCTCCTGACAATACTAAGCCATAGTGATGCGATTTGTGGCAATCTCTATCGACAAGTACCACATCACCAGGCTGAACCAAGGCTTGCATTACTATTTTATTCGCTGTAGAGGTTCCATTGGTCACAAAAAAAGTCTGCTTTGAACCGTAGGCCTCACTAGCCATCTGTTGGGCCTTTTTTAATGGCCCTGTGGGTTGTAGTAGAGAATCTAAACCACCTGTAGTGGCCGAGGTTTCTGCCAAAAACATGTTATTACCATAAAAATCGCCAAAATCTTGTATCCAACGTGATTTGAAAACTGAGTTACCCCTTGAGATAGGCATGGCATGAAAAACACCAGTTGGTTTTTGGCTGTACTCTTTGAGTGCGGTAAAGAAAGGGGTCTCATAACGCTCTCTTATCCCCATCATTATGCTCAAATGGATTTCAAGTAAATCTTCTCTTCGGTAGAAAATTCTTTTGAAGGCTTTTATAGTACTATCCTTTAGATCCCTAAGTGCTGTGTCTGTCACATAAAAAGTATCTAGTTCTGGTCGGTACTGTCTTGCCAATTTGCCCAGAATAGGCCCTAACTCAACTGCTTTGCGATGAGAAAAATCAAGTTTAATTACTTTTTGAACATAGGGCTTAATAATCTCGGAAATACCCTTGGAATAATATGGCGGTGCATAACGGACAACCACTGATTGGATATTGTAATTAAAAAGTAGCGTAATCAAGGCGTCTTGAAAAGAGCGCTGAACGACAAACTTATAAGTGAACTCATCGCTGGATTGGCTGAGCTCTATTGCCTTTTGATGTAAGGCAAGCTCATCAGCGTCTGACATGTCTTCGACAAAAAGCACCTCGAAATAATTCTGTTTGACCTGATCTGCCTTTTCGCGTTGTTCTACCTCTTCCATGCTTTTTTCAGCTAAGGAATCGATAAATTCTGCATTACTGCCATAGCCATCGCTGACCAGCCTTTTGGTGGTTGAGGCTACATTATTTGCTAATGCAGTATGTTCTTTCCGACTTAAGGCCAGCTTATATTGCGCCACGAGCTTTTTTCCAGGAAAAGCAAAATAGGCCTCAACATCAGCCAATTGATTCAACAGATTTAAAGCACTTTCAGAAAGTTCATTTTCGTTCTTCGATTCTTTATGGCAACGGGCTAACTCTGCTGTTTCGTTTTTTAGAAAATTCCAATACGTAACTCTAAGCTGGCCTATGTTGTAAAAAGGGGCGGAGGTATAGTTAATTTTTTTTTTCACAATTAAACGTTCGAGTGTAATGCTAGTTTATTTCCTTCGGAGTCGATAAAAAGAGAGAAATAACCTGAATCATCATTGATTTTTGTTTTCCGCATAATCACTCGGCCCCCAACGTGCTCAATTCTTTCGAGCATCGCATCCATATCATCTAAAGCATTTAGGTAGATTAATATTCCTGTTTCACTTGGAATACAGCCTTGCCCCATGACCAAGGCGCCACCTACTCCAGTTTGAGTAGGGAGTATCGCCATGGCATATTCTGTGGTGCCAATAATCTCTAATTGAACACTATAAAGATGGTTGAAAAAAGCAACCGCCCTTTGAAGATCCAAGACAGGGATCTCGAACCAGTTTAGAATTGGTTTTGACATTTTCTTTAGTGATTTCGAGATCATATTATCCATAGCTTTGGTGTTTTATTAAAGTTTAAATTTTACTGCATAAGATTTGATGGCAGTTGAATCTTACTTTCTCTTTGTTTTAATTCAGCCAACTGATCAACCTTTTGTGGCTTAATCAATGGCCCTAATGACTCTAAGTATTCGTGCTTAGTATTAGGGTTATAAATAGTAAAGTCACCTAGGTGATCTCTAAAACTCTTTAATGGTTGACCTAAACGCATTACGCCCAACTCTCTGCTTCGTATCACGCGCTCTAGATCAATTTCGATTGGAATAATCTCCTCTGTGCTACCCGCCTGGTACATCACACGACCATCTGGCCCACATACTGTTGAACGACCAATACCACCAGAATCCAACCCATTGATATCAAAGAAAAAGCACTGATTCACCGCTGCCATTGTTTGGCCGATAGAATGCTCTATGTCTCTGTCCATAGTGCCCGTCAAAGTTGGGTGCAGTATAACCTCAGCACCCATTACGGCTAATGTTCTTACTGTCTCTGGGAACCACATGTCATAACAAATAGAAACCCCAAAACGACCCACATTTGGTATATCGAAAATACAGAATTTATCTCCTGGCGTTACGCCTACTTCGTAAGGATAGAAAGGGAACATTTTTCTGTACCTCGCAACCACCTCCCCTTGAGGATTAATTACCAAAGCGGTATTATAAATCTTATCGCCTGACTTCTCGAAAATTGATCCTGGTACTAACCAGATTTTGTGTTTCTTAGCCATTGCCTTCATTTCCGTTTCGAAATGACCAGGCAATTCTTGAGCATAATAAGTGAGTGGACCGTAACCACAAAGTTCGCTAAACATCACCAAATCAACGGCTGGATAAACGTTCATTGTAATGTCCAACTTCAGCTTCATCATCTCTAGATTCGACTGCGTTGCAGATACCTTCATTTGTATCCCTGCAATTGTAAATGGTCTCATGTACTTTAATAATTGGTTTGTATTTTTATCTCTTCTATTAGAATATCAAGTCCAGCATTTAGCTGTTCTTCAGTTATCACCAATGGTGATAATATGCGGATTACATTTTTATAGGTACCCGCGCTTAACAGGATTAACCCTTTCTTAGCACAGGCTTTAACTATTCTTGCACACAGATCAGTAGCTGGAGAATTTGGATCGCCATGCGTTATGAATTCAATTCCCTGCATCGCTCCAACACCTCGCACATCTCCGATGGAAGGACATTCTTTTTGCAAATCCCCCATTCTTTTATTAATCACTTCTGCGATAAGGAGTGCCTTTGCATTTAAGTTAATTTCTTTCATGTACTTAATGGTGGCTAAAGCAGCTGCACAACATACAGGGCTACCGATATAGGTGCCTCCTATGCTACCTGAGGCAGCGGCATCCATTACTTCAGCACGACCAACAACCGCTGCTATGGGCAAGCCCGAACCCAGTGATTTAGCGTAAGTGCTTAAATCTGGCTGAACACCATAATGCTGCCAAGCCGCCCAATGCCCAGTTCTACAAAAGCCACTTTGTACCTCATCTATAATCAGCATAATATTATGCTGGTCACAAAAATATCTCAAGCCTTGTAAGTATCCTTTTGGCACAGGGTTGAAACCGCCTTCACCCTGAATTGGCTCTATAATAATCGCTGCAAGATTGTTTGGGTCTACTATAGTATTGGCACTGTTATGCAATACTGACAAATGATCTGCTACAAATTCTTCTTCTGTTCTACCGTTGGCCATATGGTAGAAGTTCGGAAAGGGAATTCGATATACTTCTGCGTTAAATGGACCGCAGCCCACCTTATAAGCGACTTTACTTGTGAGTGACATTGCCATCATAGTTCGGCCATGGTAGGCATCTGTAAAGCAAAGGATTCCTTGCTTACCTGTGGCTTGCCTCGCAATTTTAACTGCGTTTTCTACAGCCTCTGCTCCTGTACTGATGAGCATTACCTTGGTATGGTCACCATGTGGTAAGATTCCGGCTATCTCTTCACATAATTCTATATAGGGCTCATACGTCACCACATTAAAACTCGTATGAAGGTACTTTTCAGCCTGGGCCTTAATAGCATCCACAACTGGCTGTGGGCAATGACCAGCATTTACCACCCCAATACCTCCTGCGAAGTCAATCAACTCATTGCCATCCTCATCTGTGATTATAGCTCCTTTGGCATGGCTTACCGTTGCCGTATTGAACACACCAACCCCGTTGGCGACAACTCGTTGTCTCCTTTCAAGGAGCTCTTGGGATTTTGTTTTTTCAGCGATCATTCTAAACTTAAAATATTATAGGTAAAACAACGAAAAGGTGTGTAGCCACACCACATGCAGAATTAATTTACTATGCAAAGTATATTTTTTTTCAATACCTTTTTTACATTCTAGCGCTACAATAAACGAACTATTTTTTTTTGCAGCTAAAACATAAACATCCGATTCCATTTAAATATTAGAATTGATTGTTGCCGCGAAAAGTAAAACGAGATAATTGGAATGACAGATAACATACCTATAAAAAGCCTCCACTCCTATTTTGAGAGAGTCTTTTTTTTAAAAACAAGAAAAACGCTTACTTTTTCTTGTAAAAAAATGACACGAATTTAATACCCTTTGACACCTGCTTCTATGGCAATAGTCAGATGATTGGGTTGAGGAACAACCGGGCATAGGTACTTATCGCTGTATGCGCAAAACGGATTATAAAGTTTATTGAAGTCGATGGTCCAATCTGTGCCTTCTGGAATTCCCTCATAATGAAGATAGCGACCAACACCATAAGTACTGTCCCCAGTGGTCGCATCAATTACGGGTAGAAAGACATAGATTTTTTCTCCTTGGGCAGTAAATCGCTTGACTTGAAGATATGCTTCTAAAGTTTGGGCTTGACCATTTAATTCAAAGTGTAGAATTCCAATTCTCTTGTACATTGTAGTTGTACCCTTGCTTGTCAATAAGGGAAAAGGTTTCGATTCAGGTGTGGGCTCGAAACGTGCATCCACTTTGTATTTCTTATCGGCAGGAAAGAATTCATGGCCTTTGAATTTCCGTGCTGCCCTAGCTGACAGCGGTGAACGATCTGGATCACTGAATTCAGCGTTTTGTTCTTCTCGGTATTTTTCTATTTCAGTTACATAGTCACCACCTTGGGCAAAGACCTGCGCCAAGATAATTAAATTCAAGCAGCACAATATTATTAGTCTCATGGTCAAAAAATTTAGCTCCTAAATTAAACACATTTAACTAAAAAAAAACCACCTGCCAGATGACAGATGGTTTCATGTTTTGAACTCTGATTTTTTTATTTCACAACGAACTCTGTATCAGCAATACCTGAGTTAATCATGACAGTTACGTCAGCATCTACCAGACCCAAACCAGGAATATTCAATTTCATTCTCTTAGGAAACTGAATGCCGTTCACTTCTTGATATTCAATAATCTCTTGACCGCGCTGAGCCGACTCCTCTTTTAAGAGCAATCCTGAAACTTTATCAAAATACTTTTTAGATTCGACTCCCGTTGGCGCCTTAACTGACATAACATAGGCCTCTTTGCCATTCACTGATTCAACACCAGTCATTTGTAAAGTATAGCCAGCTTTTTCATAATATAATTCAGGAAACATTACTGACTGATCTTTCAAGGCATCTAATTGAGGCCCTGGAGGAACTGACATTGATTGACCTTGAGCTGATATTTTAGCCTCCCCGTTATTGAAAACAGACTCTTGCATTGTCATACCACTCACGGCCACGGTTTCCTTACTCATCACATTGCCTTTTTGCAATGAAGTAATAGTCAATGGCTGCCCTTGAAATGAAGTAGAAATGGTTATTTTAACATCTTTAACGGAGCCTAACTTTTCCACACCACCCAAGGCCTTGAGGTAGTTGGCTACCACTGTTTTAGCATCTACAGCACTAACAGCCGCTTTTGCCGCTTCAGGATCAAAAACATTACCATCAACATCGTAATACGTAATTGGTCCAAACTTGGCCAGCATAGGCGCAATTTCATCGGCCTTACCAACTACTACAATATTGGCTTTATCTGGTTTGATGTACTTTTGCGCGGCTGCAAGAATATCATCCGCAGTAATTGCATCAAGTCTTTTTAAATAACCCGCATAGTAATCTGCAGGTAGCTCATTCAGCGCAGTGTTCAAAGCAAATTGAGCTACTGTACTCCGACTTTCCAAAGACCTTGCAAATGAACCTCTCATTGAGTTTTTTGCTAAGTCTAATTCTTCTTGGCTTACTAATTCTGTACGAATTCGATTCAATTCACTCATGAATTCTACCATTGCACTGTCCGTTACTTCATTTCTTACACTTGCGTTTGCAGAAAATGTTGCACTGTAACGACTTGCGCCCATACTTGAGTAGGCGCCATATGTGTAGCCTTTATCTTCCCTTAGGTTTGTAAATAGTCTTGCAGAAGCACCTCCGCCCAAGATCTGATTAAGCACAGAAACCGTTGTTGCATCTGCACCGCCTGGCTTATTGTCATAAGGGTAAGTGATGTTAATTACAGACTGTACCGCAGAAGATTTATCTACAATGTTTACAGTTGTTTTTTCGATAGGTGCAGTATTTTGAAAAGTCTCTATACTAACATCTCCTTTTTTCCAATCACCAAAATACTTGTCTGCCAGTTTTCTAGCATCTTTCTTTTTGATGTTGCCTACAATTACGAGGTAAGCAATGTTTGGCTTAAAGAATTTTTCATAATGTGCCTTTACATCAGCTAGCGTTACATTATTAACGGTAGTTTCCGAAGTGATTTCTCCATAGGTATGATTCCTACCATAGTTCACTACTGAACTCACAATACCTGAAATTGCATCTGGGCTATCTTTAGAAGAAGCAATTCCGGTGATGGTTTGCTTTTTTACTTTCTCAAGTTCCGCCTCTGGAAAAAGCGGATTGAACAACACATCTGTCATCAATTTCAAAACATCCTCGCTGTATTTGGATAGCGAAAAAGCCGACATGGAAGTGGCGCCAACATTAAGGCTCGCCCCCATAAAATCAACCTCTTCGTCAAGCATTTCTTTTGACATTTTAGTTGTTCCAGCGCGCATCACTTGGCCGAACATTCCTGCTAGACCAGATTTATCACCCTCTGTAATTGGTCCTGTGTTTAAAGACAGTGTCCAAGCCACCGTAGGTAACTTGTCATTTTCTGCAATGATTACTTGCAAACCATTCTTGAGCGTAAATTTCTCATAATCACCTATCTGAATTTCCTTAGCAGGAGCCGCTGATGGTAATTTTGTACGGTCTACTTGTGCAAAGCCATTTATCGTAATAAAGGCCAATGCAATGATATATATTTTCTTCATTATCTATTTCCTCCTTCTTTCTTGATTTTACTATCTTCTGGTTTCTCCTGTTCAGCTTTTGGCCTGTAGGTCAAAACCACTTTGTTTTCTGCCACGAAATACTTCTTGGCTACTTTTTGCAAATCTTCTCTCGTCACTTTCATATAGCGATCGATCTCCGTATTGATCAGGCTAGCTTTACCAAAGTACACGTGATAATTAGCCAAACTTTCGGAAATCGACTGAACTGAACCGTATCCAGAAATGAAGTTATTTTCAATTTGATTTTTCACCTTCTGAAATTCTCTTTCGGGCACTAACTCATTCTTAGTTTGTTCCACCAAAGCGTCCACTTCAGCCTCTAGCTCTTCCACAGAAGTACCTTGATTTGGTATCGCGAAATTGATAAATAAGCCACCATCCTCTAATCCAAGCGGTATGGCTTGAACGGCCAAGGCAATCCCTTTTTCGTCTACAATCGTTTTTTGAAATCTTGCACTTTGGCCTCCTGATAATAAGGTGGTAAGCATTTGAAGTGCATAGTAATCATCAGTCCCTTGAGGCGGCATTCTATACCCCTGAATTAAAGCAGGCACTTGAATATTATCAAAAACTGTTTCTGTGACAGTCCCATCTAATTTAGGCGCTATGATTTTTGGTCTTGGAATTTCTTTCGTTCCTCGCTTTATCTCTCCAAAATACATTTCGATCCACTTTTTTGTCTCTGCAACATCAATATCGCCAGCGATAGAAAGGGTAGCATTATTTGGGACATAGAAGGTCTTATAGAAATCGATAAAGTCCTGATCGGTGGCCGCATCAATATCTTCGAAAGAACCAATTGGCGCCCACTCATAACTAGTCCCTGCGTAAGCATTTTTTAGCATGTTAGCGATTACAGAACCGTAAGGTTGATTATCTACCCGCAGTCTTTTTTCTTCTTTCACTACTTCCTGTTGTGTAGCGATGCCAGCAGAATCGATTTTTGCGTGCAGCATTCTTTCCGATTCCATATAAAGGCCTAATTCAAGTTGATTAGACGGTAAAGTCTGAAAGTAAAGCGTTCTGTCGTTTGATGTATTCGCATTAAGGCTACCACCTGCTGCTTGGATAATCTTAAAGTACTCTCCTCTATCGATGTTTGGGGAACCTTCGAACATTAAATGCTCAAAAAAATGAGCAAAACCCGTTCTTCCCTTTGGCTCATTTTTGGAGCCAACATGATACAATACCGAAACTGTTGTAATTGGAGTGGTATTATCCTGATGAAGAATAACATGGAGCCCATTGGCCATGTCGTATTCTTCGAATTCAATGTTTTGTGCTTGTACCGCGAATACGGACAGGAACAAAAACGTTGAAAATAGACTAATCTTTCTTAACATATACATAATTAATTTAATACGAATTTCAAATTAAGCTCAAAATAGACAACATAGTTTGACACTATGGTTAGCGGAAATTAAATACGATAGATGGATTATTAACCGAGTTAACTATTTCAGAGTGCGCAAAAGATCTTGCACTTCGAAAGTTTTTAATCTTGGCCCAAACTGAGTCACCACTTTTGAACAAGCCAAACTAGCCAATTTACCAGCTTCAGCATAGGACATTCCGTTAGTGATTCCATACAAGAACGCTCCTGCGAACATATCGCCTGCTCCATTAGTATCAACCGCTTTTACCGGATAGGCTTCAATGTCGATAAAAGTATCACCATCAAAAATCATCGCTCCATTTTTCCCTTGCGTAATCACAAAGCGACTGGCCTCTTTTTTCATAGCCTCACGGGCTTCCTCTAGGTTATCTTTCCCCGTAAAGGTCATCGCTTCGTCTTCATTACAGAAAATCAAATCTACGGACGCCCCAACTACTTGGTCGAACTGTGCTTTAAAAAACTGAACTATTGAAGGGTCAGATAATGTGATGGAAGTTTTTACCCCATTGTCTTCGGCAATTTTCTTACCGCGCATCATTGCCTCAACACCTGAATTAGTGGGTGTCAAATAGCCTTCTAAGTAAACATATTGAGAATCTTTGATTGCGTTTTCATCTAGTTCTTTCGTAGAAATATCAGAAGTGGCACCAAGGAAGGTGTTCATGGTACGGTCTGCATCGGGAGTAATCATGACTAGGCACTTACCGGTAACCCCATCTTCACGCGATTGACTATCCAAATTTGTGTCTACCCCTGCTTCTTTCATATCTTTCATGTAGAAGTCACCAAACTCATCATTGGCCACTTTGCATGAGTAGAATGACTTTCCTCCAAATTGGCTTATCGCAATCATGGTATTGGCTGCGGAACCACCAGACTTTCGAACTGTATCGTCATGGTTTATAGCGTTGATCAGTCTAAACTGAGTATCCTCATCGACTAAGGTCATTAGCCCCTTCTCTACTTTATGATCGTAAAGAAATTGCTCATTCACCTTAAACTCTAAATCAACCAAGGCATTGCCTATTCCGTATACATCGTATTTCTTTTTCATGCTTGCTTTGTTATTAAATCTGCGGAGCCCTTTTAAACTCCTTAGTTTCGTCAAATAATTTTCTGAATGTAATGTGAGTTTTCGCAACTTCACTTCCGATCTGTTCTACAACACGCATCATTTTTGGATTAAAATCCCCAATCCAATTCATCTCTATATCCACATAAGGGAAGCCTTCTTTCCATGCCATTTTATTGACATAAGACACAATCAAACCTCCTTCAACACCTTTTTTCTGATGTGTTGGCACCACACCAAAAACAATTCCTAATGCCTTTTTACATGCCCCCGTTTTAAGCATATACAGAAACTTAAGCTTCGACCATAAATTCCATTGCCCATTGAGATGCTTGTACAATTGATTCAACTCAGGAATCGATATAAAAAAAGCGACTGGCTCACCTTTATAAAATGCGAACCAAATAAGCTGCACTTCGGCAATAGGCTTTAGCTGATTGAACGTATTGAGGGCCTGCGCCTCTGTCATTGCCTTTACCCCACTGTGCCCTGCCCAAGCTTCGTTATATACTTTTAAAAAATACAGGTGAGATTTCTTATATTCTTTTTTTGTAATGTGTCTGAATTCGTAGTCAGGGTCGTTGAGCGTAGCATTGGCCTTTTCGTAAAACCGGTCATTAAAACCAACCTCCCTTCCTACTAGTCTTTTGTAAGTATACTGTTTGAAATACTCTTTGAATCCATACGCTTCGAACAATCCCTGATAATACGGGAAATTATAAGGCATTTGATAATTCGGTTCCGTGTAACCATCGACCAAAAGGCCCCACCAGTTATTTCGATCACCAAAATTAATCGGACCATCCATGGCTTCCATTCCACGCTCTTCCAGCCATTTTTTCCCTGCATCAAAAAGCAGGCGAGCTGCCTTTTGATCATTTATGCATTCAAAAAAACCGATTCCCCCTGTGGGCTGCTCTTGTGCTGCAGCCACTTTTTTAATGACAAATGCAGCAATGCGTCCAATTACTTGGCCTGCATCATCTTTCAATAGCCATCTAGTAGCTTCTCCATTTCTAAAATTCTTATTTTTGGAAGGATCGAAAATAGCTTTGATATCCTTATCTAAAGGCCTGATCCAAACTTTTTCATTCTTATATAATCGAACTGGAAAATGGATAAATTCATTTTCCGTACTCCTGTTATTTACTTCTACTAACACCATCGCGTTTAAGGGTAAGCCAAAAATAATTAGATAATGTCAACAACAAAACGATATGACAAGATGGTTTGAATTTTAAGTTGATTTGGCCCATAAAATCATCCAGTCCAAAGGTTCAAGCCTACTTCAAACCTTTTGCCAGATTCGGATAGTCAGTGATGATACCGTCTACGCCATCATCTGCTAATTGCTGCATTTCCTTGAGGGTATTCACCGTCCAAGGAATTACTTTCATTCCTTGTTGATGGCAAAATTCGATGTCCTTCTTTTTAAGCAGCTTGAAGTAAGGGCTATACACTTCTGGCACAAAACCCAATGCGCTCAAGTTCGATTCTACACCTCTCGGATTTTCTATTAAAGCCACTAAGCGAACATCAGGATAGGTGGCGTTAATGTGTTTTAAGACATTAAAATCAAATGACTGAATCGTGAACCGCTCATTTTCTAGTTTTTCAATAATAACATCCAAAACCAATTCAGAAAACTCACCTACTAATGGCTGGCTCAATTCGTATTCATTCTCAACACTTTTGATTTCAATATTGTAACCGACTTTTGGGAGATTCTTTTCAAATAAATACGCTTCTACTTGAGTAATTAAATCACTCAAAAGCGGCTTAGTCGTTTTCATTTTTTGCTGCTCAGGGAAACGTTTATTGCCGAGAGAGCCACAATCATAGCCTTGCACTTCTTTGAAAGTCATTTGATAGATGTTGAGGTCTTTGACTTCATCTCTGGAAACAGCAGTACCATCCGGCTTACTACAAATCCCAGAAAGCATATAAGGATCGTGCGACACCAATACTTGCTTGTCTTTAGTGATTACGACATCAAGCTCTAAAGTGGTCACCCCCTCCTCTAAAGCACGCATAAATGCTGGGATTGAATTTTCAGGCATTAGACCTCTAGCGCCTCTATGGCCTTGGATATCGAGAGGTGCTTGAGCATTCAAACAGCTTGCTATAAAAAGAAGAAGAATTGTGGCAGTGATTTTCATGGCTACTATTTTCCCGAAATTAATCAATGGAAGTCTTAATGAGGCTAATTTTATTTATTCTATTCAAAAAAGGTTGTGCTGTTTTGCTTCTGATCACCTGATAATTGTTTATTTTTCACGCATTAAACCAAAAAAGACATGAGAAAAAACTTCCTCTTCCTACTTTTACTGAGCCCCGTAATAGCCTTTGCGCAAAACTGGGGTGCTAAGTTCGAACAACTGGGCACTGCATTGCCAACGCCAAATGAATACCGTACTGGCTCTGGTGCTCCCGGACCAGCTTACTGGCAACAAAAAGCAGATTATAAAATTGCCCTTACCTTGAATGACGATAACCAGAGCGTTACTGGTTCAGAAACGGTGACCTATACCAACAACTCACCTTCGGCCCTTAAATACATTTGGGTTCAGCTCGACCAAAACGTAAGAGCACAAAATAACCTCGGTAGCCAAACGAGTGGCTTCCAAATTATACAAGACAATAGTAAAGAATTAAGTACAACAGGTGCCGCTAGTTTTGCTGGCACTGGTTTCGATGGTGGTTTCAAATTAACAACCGTGACAGATATCAATGGAAGCTCTTTACCCTATTTGGTCAATCACACGATGATGAAGATCACGCTTCCTACGCCACTGAAAACTGGAGAGACTTTTAGTTTTAAAACTGCATGGTCGTATAACATCAACGATAGAGCTCAATTCGGTGGTCGTTCTGGCTATGAATATTTCAAAGAAGACGACAACTACCTCTACACCATTGCTCAATTCTACCCACGAATGGCTGTCTATGATGACGTGAACGGGTGGCAAAACAAACAGTTCTTAGGCTCTGGAGAGTTCGCGTTACCCTTTGGCGATTACGAAGTTTCCATCACAGTGCCTTCAGACCATATTGTCGCTGCTACAGGGACATTACAAAACCCGAAAGACGTACTGACTAAAAGTGAATTAGACAGACTCGAAAAAGCGAAAAAGAGCTTTGATGCGCCTGTGATCATAACTACTCAAAAAGAAGCAGAGGCTAAAGAAAAGAAAAGAGCAAAAACCCAGTCTACTTGGGTGTACAAAGCAGAAAATGTAAGGGATTTCGCCTTCGCAAGTTCTAGGAAATTCATTTGGGATGTACAAGCCGTAAAATTAGCTAACAATACGCCTTTAGCGATGTCGTACTATCCTAAGGAAGGGAATCCACTTTGGGAGAAAGAATCTACAAAGGCTGTTGTCAATACATTAATCGCCTATTCTGAAATGTCTGTTGACTACCCCTATCCAAAAGCCATTTCAGTACATGCCGCAAGCATCGGGATGGAGTACCCAATGATCTGTTTCAATTTTGGAAGACCCAGACCCGATGGCACTTATGATGACTATATCACCACGAGAATGGTCTCCGTTATTGTACACGAGGTAGGTCATAACTTTTTCCCTATGATCGTAAATTCTGACGAGCGTCAATGGGCCTGGATGGACGAGGGTTTGAATTCTTTCTTGGAATACAGAACGATGAACAGGTTCTATGATTATTTGCCATATACCTCCAATTCACCCGAGGCAATTGTTCCTTATATGAAGGGTAGTAAGGACTTTATGCGTCCTATCATGACCAACCCAGAACAGTCTTTGCAATTAGGTCCAGAGGCCTACTCTAAACCTTCTGCCGCCTTAGTGATTCTTCGCGAAACGGTAATGGGACCAGAACTTTTCGATGCTGCTTTCAAGGAGTATTCTGAAAGATGGGCTTTCAAACATCCTAAGCCAGCTGATTTCTTCCGCACCATGGAAGATGCATCAGCAGTAGACCTTG
>JBLIES010000073.1:0-15230 GCA_047633135.1 Roseivirga sp. | reverse complement strand
TTCAAGCTTGATTCTAAAGCACCAGAAGATTCTGTCGCACTCAATGCCGAAATATTTGGCGTAGGTACTGATGTATATAACATGGCCGTAAGAGGTTTAGCTAGAACTGAATCAACTAATACTGGGGTGGCTGGTATCGCTACAGGGAGTCCCGATAATACAAATTTTCAAACGGGAGTTATTGGAAATGCTTTCAGTAACAACCAAGACGCTTGGGCCACAGGAACCTGGGGCAAAGGCTATAGCTATACAGGTGCAGTGGCTTATGGTATGCGAGGAGAAGTATATGGCAATGGAGCAACTTTTTCAGCAGCAGCCAGAGGATTAAATTTTATGGAAACAGGTCAGGATGGCGTTAAATATGGCGGCTATTTTGATACACGAGCTGGAACAAACTCCCCATATTCTGGCAGAAGTATTGGTGTGCAAGGAACTGCAAGAGGTTCATTAGAGAATATCGGTGTTTTTGGCTCTGCCAATGGGCCTGATGGTACAACGAATTGGGCTGCTTGGTTTGAAGGCAACGTGGCTTTACGCAATGGAGGAGATCTTACTATTTACAACCCCAGTAATCAGCTTCGAATAAACCTCGATTATTTTGAAGCAAACGATGCTGGCTCATTAGTTACATATGGTCATAACAATACCAGAAGATCAATTTTAGGTAGCTCTTCTGATCGATCTGGAGGTCTATTAAACTTATATGATTCCTTAGATAGGTCTGCTGTTCAAATAAGAGCAACTTCCAGAACGGAACCTTGGGTAACAGATGATAATCCTCATGGGCAACTTAAATTATTTGGCCCAAACTCTCAGAACATAGCCTTTGGAGCTAAAGTATGGGAGGAGGGCGGTGCCGACAGACCAACTTTTCAGATGTTTGGAACTAAAGTAGACGATCCTAACAACCCTGGGAACTTGGTAGATTCTGAAATGATGTTTATGTCAGTTCAAGACAATGGTGATGGAGAGCAAGGTATATTACAATTTGGAAAAGCTGGTGCGGGTGATGTAATACTGAATCACGATAACACTAAAAAGCTACTTGACCTTGTTGAAGGCGGAAAATTCAGGTTTGAAGTTAACCCTCAAAACTCAGGAGTTTTGAAATTAATGAGTTCTGTAGACTCAGTAAATGTATTAATTGACTCTAATGGCCCTAAGGCGGGATTAATTCATATCAATGATTCTCTTGGCAGAGCTAATTTAGTCATGCGAGCAAGCGCTGGAGGCGGCTCATATTTCGAGCAATCTGCAGGATTACCTGATATTGGCGAAACAAGAGTCACCTATCAGTTGGTAGGCAATGCCAATCCTTGGACTAACATGATTGCCAGAAATGCAGACGGAACTGCCAAAGGCCGTGTACAAAGTGGCTGGTTACCAGGTGGTGGCGAAGAAATTGGACAGTTCAGAATTTCTGATGGCGCGAATAGATCATTAGCTCAGATGTTTGCCAATGAAACACGAGGAGCTGAACTTTTATTAGCAGGACCTAATTCTTCAAATTTCTGGCTAGGGGGTAAAAATTGGGATAATTCAAATTTACCCTACTTCGCAATGCGTGGCGCTGCCACAAAAACCGATGGAAATGGAAATCAATACAATCCAGATTTGATCGTCATGGAAATTAATGTGGATCAAGAAGGTAAAGATTACGGTCAACTTCAATTAAAATCCGATGATCGAACTGTAATCAATGCTGGTGTAAAAGGCTGGGAAGCCAACGGTACTGCAAAACCATTCCTTCATATGACCAGTACCTACCAAGTAACCGATGACAACGGCAATACATATAACCCAGCGCTTGTTAATGCCGAAATAAACGTGTCAGATGCAAACACCTTCACGGGAAACCTTTTCCTCAATGGCTCTTCTGAAACTGGTATTCGAATGTATGGAGCCTCTGACTTCAATAATGATGGTTCAGATATCAAAGCTCATATTGCTTTAGATGGCACAAATGGCAATCACATTTTTCTTGATGGAACTGGTAATGCAGACTTTACGGGTACTGTTAATGTGTCTTCTTTGAATCAAACTTCTGATGCCCGATTAAAGAAAAACATCTCTACTCTTACCTCCGGTTTAGCCTCCATCAATCGATTAAGAGGTGTCCGTTATAACTGGAAAGATGAGTCGAAACACGAAAATAAAATTGGTTTCATCGCTCAAGAAGTAGAAGAGATTCTTCCAGAGTTAGTGCATACAAAAGCAGACGGTTTCAAAGCTGTGAATTATGCTGAAATGACAGCTGTATTGGTTGAGGCTGTAAAAGAGCTAACTCAACAGATAGAGGACTTGAAAAAGGAGAATACTTCCCTTAAAGCAGAGCTTTCAACAGTGAAAGATATGGAAGATCGATTAGCCAAAATTGAGGCACTACTCGGTTCTTCAGAAAAAAGAACGCAATCAACATTTAAAAAATAATCCGAAATGATGTATTCAAAAGGAATATCAATATTCCTGAAATCCATTTCTTTACTTCTTCTACTGTGCATTGGCATAGCCATTAATGCGCAAGAAAGTGACAAACGCAATGAGCGGGTCACTACAACGAATGGAGGACGATGGATTTCAGGGGGGATTTACGCAGGATATAGCGCTATTGGGCAATACGGAGCTTCAACGCTGCTGACCGTTACGGCTGGACAGACAATAATAAGTGGGTCGATTGGTTTTGTACCACCCTTACTCACTTCGGTAGTTAACAATGCCCCAATAGCGATTGTACCAGATTTCGAGACATACTATACGGAGGGTGATGAGATTGTACTCGATGGCTTCGATCCAGACGGTGATGAAATAGAATTCATCCTTACCGGAAATGCAGAATTGGGCACTATTGAGGCTTCTACCCTAGAAGTTGGTGTTTATAAATTCACACCATCAGGTAGTCTTTTACCAAAAAATGGCTATCAGGACACGATTCGTTTTAAAGTGAAAGAAGCCGAAGGGACTTTGGAATCAGAAATCAAAGCTTACGCATTTACATTCAATGTTCAAGACAAACCACATGTTATTGATGCCTTTGAAGTAAGTAGCAGCAGCGCTGATGACATGACTTTAGGGCTATCAATCAAAGACCCACAGTTCAATAGTAGCTATAAAATTAAATTGAGCTATATAGACTTATCAGTGCCTACTGCACCATCAGTAATCGCGGTGATTGATCAGGATTTTCCTTTGGCTAGCTTAACGGTGAACGATGATATCTTAACGGCAAGTATAAACGCAAGTAAAGCTCAATTCCCTTATTTATTCAATTCAAGTCAGGTATTCGTGACCGTTGATGTTTCTGTGAACTCTGGTTTTGCTGATGATGACGCTTTCATTTTGAGAAATTCAGCTAATGGAACTTCTAGTGGAGGCGCTTTGAATGAAGGTGCTTTAGGCGATCTTTACACAAGTATAACAGATAAAGGAAGTCTTCCACTGGTTTCGCAAGCATCGAGTGATGGACAGTTTTTTACCTTTGCAACAAGTAAATCAACTCCTGAAAACTCAAATGTTGAACTCAATCTTTACGCTATTGAACTTGGATCATTTGATTTGAGTACCGCTACTTTAGGCATTTCGACAAATCCTAAAGTAGGAACTAACTCAACTCCAGCCAAAGTAAAGAGCACCACCAACCTCGCGCAATGGACAGTTAATTATACCCCTACGGGAGAAAAAGGATACTTGGATTCTTTAGAGTTTTCAGTATTGAATATTGGTCGAGACTTTACTTCCAAGGCCTATGCTTTAGTTGAAGTCATTGATGTAAATGATCCGCCACAACTAAAAACAGTGGCTAATCAACAAATTAATGAAGATGCAACACTGTCACTAGATCTAGAAGGAAATGATGTAGACAACAGTTTATCATATGTTGCGACATCATCAGATGGTACTAATATACCTGTAACGGTAAATGGAAACAGGTTAATCATAACACCAAAAGCTGATTATAACGGTCGTGCTAATATAACAGTGCAAGCCAATGAGGTAGGAACAACGGAAGCTTATAAAGTATTTAAAACTTTTGAAGTGAATGTTTTACCCGTCAATGACAAACCAATTTTGGCTAGCATTGATGATAAAACTATCAATGAAGACAATCCGCTCACCATCAATTTCAGTACTTCCGATGTTGATTCTAGGTTGGCTGTTTTTAGTTACAACACATCAGCAGACGTATTTGGGGTTTTAAATATTTCAATCAATGGAAATACAATGCAAATTGAGCCTAAAAAGGATTTCAATGGCGTTGTAAATTTATCAGTAACGGCAGACGATAGGTTAGGGACATTAGAGTCTGTTTCAGATTCTAAAACCTTTAAAATAACGATCAATGGAGTAAATGATGTTCCTGAAATTGAACAAGCTATTCCAGCTCAGAATGTATTGAAGGGATTCCCGACTTATACCCTAAGCTTGGGCAGTTTCTTTAAAGATGTTGAAACTCCTGATGGTCAGTTGACCTATACCATTGACAATAGCGCTTTATTTATGCTATCCGAAAGCAATGGTGTATTGAGTGTTTCGACAAAGGATGTCGCGGCTGGAACCGAAGTAGTAAATATAACTGCGAGTGATGGAGTGGCTACAGTAACACAGGCAGTCACGTTTACATTAGATGAGCTGAGTGCCGATGTTCAAGTGGCTAATGCAATTGAAGACAGAATCGAAAGCGAAGATTTTGGTCAAGTCCAAATTGATTTGAGCGCTTTGTTTACAGATGTAAATAACAACGCTGCTGAATTTACCTATGAAGTTTCAGGAAGTTCTTCCATACCAGCTCAAATTGCTGCAGATGGAAAAACTTTAATCCTGACTTCTCCGAGTAATTTTTCTGGTAGTGATCAATTCTTCATCATTGGAAAATCAGGTGGAAAATCAGCATTCGCTCAATTTAATGTGACTGTGAATGCTGTAAATGATGCACCAACGCTCAATACAGTACAAAACCAAACTACGCAAGAGGATACTGAATTGACAGGCATTTTTACTCAATTCGCTGATATTGATACTGATTTAAGTGGATTGACCTTTACTGCTACTTCCTCAAATCAAGCTTTAGTGAAAGATGCCAGCATTGCGCTAAACTCAACTGTGAATGGAGTCGAAGTGAGTCTGAATCCAGAGGAAAATGCGTCAGGAAACAGTAATATCACGCTGAATGTCTCAGATGGTCAATATACCGCTTCTCGGACGTTTAAGGTATCTGTGGAATCAGTTAACGATAAACCAACCGTGGCCAGCAGCACTTTGACTAATGCAACAGAGGACCTTATATATTCAGTAGACTTGAAAACACTTTTCAACGATATTGATAATGATCCTTTAACATTCAGCTTGGAAAACAAACCGAGTTGGTTAACACTTACTGGTTCGACTCTTTCAGGAACACCTTTGAATGGTAATGTAGGAACTGCAACATTCTTCATCACTGCCAATGATGGTGGTGGAGGAACTGTACGCCAATCCTATACCGTGATTACATCGAATGTAAACGATGCACCAATTCTAGCAACTGCATTGCCTAATATTACTGCGACTGAAGATGTGCTTTTAAGCTCATTGTTAAATATTGCTTCTTTTTCTGATGTTGACCGTGATGCTTTGACTTACACCGCCACCTTTACAGGCAATACTTGGCTTAGCTTCGATAGGGCTACTAATAGGTTTACTGGTACACCTACCAACAATGATATTGGGGTTGTGACAGTAACAGTAACTGCGACAGATGGTAGTGGAACAAGTGCAGATGGTAGTTTCACTTTAACAATTGCGAATGTGAACGATGCGCCTTCTGACATCAGTTTAGCCAACCTTAACATTGCCGAAAACTCAACAGCCGTTGCTATATTAAGCGCAATCAGTTCAGTTGATGTAGACGCTGGTGATAGTCATTCTTATTCTTTTGTGAGTGGAACTGGCAGTGATGATAACAATTCATTTACCATTAATGGCACAAATTTACTTACTGCGGCAAGCTTTAATTTTGAATCTAAAGCAACATTGAAGTTCAGAATTAAATCTACAGACGCACAAGGAGGTAGCTTAGAAAAAGCTTTCGTAGTGAATATTAGTGATGTCAATGAGAGTCCAACAGCATTGAATTTGAGTGCACTGACAATAGCAGAAAATAATAATGCAGGAGCATCAATCGGCACATTGTCCACAACGGATCCAGATAATGGTGACAGTCACACTTATGCGTTCTCTACAGGATCAGGTGATACGGATAATGAATCTTTTGAAATTTCCTCAGGCAGTTTAGTAGCTAAGAATGTGCTGAACTTAGAAGAAAAAGCTTCCTATTCAGTGCTAGTCACATCCACTGATGCAAATGGATTGAGCTTTACTCAAAACTTCACAATTGCAGTAAGCAACGTGAATGAAGCCCCTTCGAATCTAAGCTTGAGTAATCTCAGCATACTTGAAAACGAAGATTCAGGCGCTGTAGTCGGAAATTTATCTTCGACAGACGAAGATAATAGCGATACGCATACTTATGCACTGATTAGTGGCACAGGCGATCAGGACAATGCTGCATTCTCAATCTCAAATAATCAACTGGTAACTTCTCAAACTTTTGATAGAGAAGCCAAAGCTGTTTATTCAGTGAGAATATCAACCACAGATGCGGGTGGTCTAAGCACTGAAAAGGCTTTCACTATTGATATTACTAATGTGGCCGAAGCAGCACTTGCTGTTGATAGTGATGATGAACTCGACTTCGGTGAGGTTGATCTAGCATCAAGCAAAACGTTAACATTCAGTGTAAGCAACGATGGTGATGCGGATGGGCTTCAGGTAACGAGCATTTCGGCACCAGAGGGTTTTAGCATAGATAAAAATAGCTTCACTTTGGCTTCTGGTAATTCAGAAACTATTACTGTGACTTTTACACCTAGCGAAGGTAAAAGCTACACTGGCCAAATCAGCATTAGCTCGAGTGCTGGTAATGAAACCATTAATATAGTAGGGATAGGAGCGATCGTCACATCAATTGATGACGATATAGTTGACGAGAATGAAGTGAATCTATATCCAAATCCTTCGACTGAATGGGTAACCATCGATTTAACTAGTGCACCATTGATGATTCCTGATGTAAGCATCATCGATATGAATGGTGTAGCCATTTGGTCTAAGACTAAAGTCGCTAGCAGGCGGCTTAATGTAAATGTATCGAACTATCCAGCTGGAACTTACATAGTAAAGGTTGCCTCAGAAAAAGGTACTGTCTTGAAAAAACTCATTTTAATCAAATAATCGATGAAACAATTGAAATCAACACTTAATCGACATTTAGAGTTTATTATTCTTTTGGTAGTCCTGGTCGCTATCCTTTCCTCTTGTGGAGGAAAAGATGGTGAGCCGGACGGGCCATCTGATCAAGATTTGGCCTTTGAAAAGTTAAGTGGCGCATGGACACTTAGCAATGGTGAAAGTATAAGCCTTGACGGATCGAATGTAAGTGCAAATTATACTGGGTTTACGCTTTCCTTTACAAATGGCAGTTTCACGACTACAAACGCTGGAGATCTTTTTCCAGCATCAGGAACTTGGGAATGGGTTGGAGAAACAACTAATCAAATAAGAACTGGAAGGGGTAAAGTAGTAACAATCTCAACATTGACAACAAGTAGCTTTCAGTTCTCATTTGCGAAGAATGCTTCGAATGCAGCGGCTGGAATAGGCGGAAGCTATGTGATCGCACTAAATAAGTAACTGAGAGAATAACTGAACAAAAAAAGGAGCTAATCAATTAGCTCCTTTTTTTATCTCTAATATTGAAAAATACCATAAAGTGGGTATTGAATTCCCCCGAATCAATGGCGAAATTTAGCTAGTCAATAAGTAGAACACTTCATATAGTAGTCTAAATTTTAGTTGAGTCTCTGGGGATATTGCGGACGGCAATATCCCTTACTTTCACGTCCTTATAAATCGAATTTAATCCCTTGCGCTAAAGGCAATTCGGTTGAATAGTTAAGTGTATTGGTTTGTCTTCTCATATACCCTTTCCATGCATCAGACCCAGACTCTCTACCTCCACCTGTTTCTTTTTCACCGCCAAAAGCGCCTCCAATTTCAGCACCAGAAGTACCTATATTGACATTGGCAATTCCGCAGTCAGACCCTACAGCAGATATAAACATATGTGCATCTCTCATACTGTTTGTCATAATTGCAGAAGAAAGACCTTGCACTACACCGTTTTGCACGGCTATGCCATCGTGAACAGAGCCCGTGTATTTTATGATGTATAAGATTGGAGCAAAGGTTTCTGATTGAACAATTTGATAACTATTCTCCACCTCTATTACACAAGGCTTAACATAACATCCGCTTTCGAATCCTTCACCAGTCATTACTCCGCCTTCTATCAATACCGTTCCCCCTTGCTCTTTCGCTGCAGCAATAGCGTTTGTATAATTATTAACAGCGTCTTTATCGATAATTGGCCCAACATGATTGTTTTCATCAAGAGGGTTTCCTATTCTTAATTGACTGTAAGCGCCAGTAACAGCCTCTTTTATTTTATCATAAATATCTTCGTGAACAATTAATCTTCGGGTTGAAGTACAACGCTGGCCTGCAGTACCAACCGCACCAAAGACAGCACCGATGACGGTCATTTTTATATCCGCCTCTGGCGTTACAATAATTGCATTGTTACCCCCTAGCTCTAAAATGGATTTACCCAAACGAGCCGCTATTGCCTGACCCACAATCTTACCCATTCTTATCGACCCAGTGGCAGACACAAGAGGTACTCTATTATCGTTGGTCAACCATTCGCCCACCTCATGGTTTCCATTAATCAAGCATGATATACCTTCTGAAAGGTCATTATCTTTCAATACCTCGTTAATGATGTTTTGACAAGCGACTCCACATAGCGGAGTTTTTTCTGAAGGCTTCCAAACGCAGGTGTCTCCACAAACCCACGCCAAGGCTGTATTCCAAGCCCAAACAGCTACTGGGAAATTAAATGCAGAGATGATTCCTACAACGCCCAAAGGATGGTATTGCTCCTGCATGTGGTGCAGTGGCCTTTCTGATTTAATCGTGAGCCCATGCAATTGCCTAGAAAGCCCAACAGCGAAGTCACAGATATCGATCATCTCTTGAACTTCACCTAAACCCTCTTGGTACGATTTACCCATTTCATAAGAAACGAGCTTTCCCAAATCGGCTTTTTTCTCTCTTAATTTTTGACCGAACTGCCTTACTATTTCGCCACGAAAAGGCGCTGGCTTATCTCTCCATTCTACGAATGCCTCTTTAGCACTAGCAATCACGGTATCATACTCTTCGCGAGTAGTCACAGTCACTTTGCCAATCAATTGGCCGTTCACTGGAGAAAAAGAACTCAACAAAGCACCGTTTCCGTAACTCTTATTCCCTGTAGAGGTGCCGTGGTTTTCAGCTTTGATTCCTAAATTTCGCAAGGCCTCAGCGAGACCAAAATCGGTTTGAAGATTCATAGTTTTACGTCTTTCATTTGATTAAAATTCATAGTTACGGCTTATTTCAAACGTGTGCAAAGAAGCTAGAGCATTTCGCCCGTTTAGGTGACAATGAAACAAAAAAACCGATTGAAACAATCGGTTTTAAATGCGCTAAATATGATTTTTGATTACCAATCAATTCGGTAATATTCTTTTTCACCATCAGGGTATTTGCCCATAATAAAAAAGTCTTTTGTCTTCGAATCTATGATCCTTTGAAATTGCTCGATATCCTTAATTCCTTCATCTCCTACCTTGGTGATTACAAAACCTTCTTTTACTCCGCTCTTTTTCCAAGCACCATCTTCAATTTTATCGACTTGAATTCCTTCTGAAATTCGTAAACTTCGTTTTAATTGTTGGTCAAGGCTTCTGAATGTTGCACCAGAAATTTCATAAGTAAGGGGAATCTCTTCAGAGAATTGTTCTGGTTCGTCTTGATTGACGGGCACTAATGATTCTTTCCTCTGTAGCACTAGTTTAGTTTTATTCACTGACCCTTTTCTTTTGAAGCCTATTGCTACGTCATCTCCAGGGCGTCTTCTTGCAATTAATTCTTGTAATTGGCTTGTGGTCTTCACCTCTTTACCATCTACACCAACGATGACATCTTCTGTTTTTAAGCCTGCGATGTCTGCCGCCCCTCCAGGAGAAACACTGACAATTCTTACGCCTGACAATTCATCTGTATCCTGGCCATCTGCATCCCGTATGGTGACGCCCAATAAACCTCTTTGCACCTCGCCAAACTCCAGTAGGTCGTCCATCACCTTTTTGACTAAAATAGAAGGAACAGCAAAAGAGTAACCACTGAAAGTTCCTGTACTGGTAGCAATGGCAGTATTGATTCCGATTAGATCCCCTTTCAGATTCACTAATGCGCCTCCGCTATTTCCACGATTCACCACCGCATCGGTTTGAAGAAATGACTCTATGCCATATCTATTTTCTGCACTGGTGATCAGATTAATATTTCTTGCCTTGGCACTTATGATTCCAGCAGTAACGGTATTATTCAAATCGAAGGGATTTCCTACTGCCAAAACCCACTCTCCTATTTCTACATCATCAGAATTCCCAAACTGAACATAAGGCAAATCAGTAACCTTGACCTTGATTAAAGCCAAATCAGTATCAGGATCTACCCCGATTAACTCTGCTTTCAACCTTCTATTATCGTCTAACCTCACTTCTAGCTCATCGGCATCGTCTACTACATGATAATTGGTTACAATGTAACCGTCATCAGAAATCAAGACTCCCGAACCTGTCGATTGTCTGTACTCATTGTCCCCTCTAAACATTCGCCTCCACGAACTCGAATTGTAATCGATTTTCGAACGATTAGTGATATGCACAACAGCCGGCACAATCTTTCTTGAAGCCGTGATGAAGTTGATTCCTTCTGGAACTATATAATCTCGCGGGGCTTCGTCCATTTTGGCAAAGCTCGTGGCCATACCCTCTCCGCTATTGAATGAGAATCCAGCGGCATTATTGCCTCCACTACTCATTAAACCTATTCCTAATAAGACAATTAGCCCGCCCAGAAGAGAGGAAACGAACATCGTCAAAACAACTTGCTTTTTATTCATACCAATGTATTTAGAGGTACCCAAATGAAAAAGTATAACGCCTTAATCAATAGAGGTGTTTAATTTATTTAATTTAAGTCGATATACATTACCAATTAACAAAAAAAGGGGCTCCAACATTGGAACCCCTCAATCAACCTCAACTTCAAAACCTACTTCACTAAAATCTTCGATTCAATCTTCTTAGTCTCATCCTTGGGTATGATAATTTCTAAAATCCCATTTTCATACTTCGCATCAATACCCTTTTCATTAGTATTGTCAGGTAACTGAAAACTCTTAACAAACTTTCCGTACTCTGTTTGAATAGAGAAATAGTTCTTTTCCTTCTTCTCTTTCTCAAGCTTTCGCTCTCCGCTAATGTTCAGTTTCCCGTCCTTCAAGTCGATTGTAAAGTCTTCTTTTTTAAACCCTGGTACTGCTAGCTGAACCTCAAATGCCTTATCCGTTTCTGCAATATCAACTCTCGGTGAAAAAGCACCTCCGTTTCTTTGTACTGAATCACTAAAAAATTTATCAAAAAACATATCAATATTCATTGGTGCTGACCAGTCTGAATTTCTTCTCACTATATTCATCTTATTGCTTTTTAAGTTTCTAATTCTATTTAACTCTCCATTCTTCAAAATCATACCAAGGAGAAAATAACCCAAAAACAAGCCATTGTGTCTTCTTTTGTTTGAGTAATGACATTAAACAAGCCATTGTGACTGAATTAAGGAGGCGTTTTCATCATTATGATCAGTCGAAAAGAATTTATACTTTTAAGATTTTGCGTTTATGGCTACAGATTTCAAACGTTACCTCAAGGCACTTGGCCCAGGAATACTTTTTGCGAGTACTTGTATCGGTGTATCACATTTAGTTCAATCGACTAGAGCGGGTGCCGATTTCGGATTTCAATTAGTAGCCTTTATCCTTCTGGCTAACTTATTCAAGTATCCCTTCTTCGAGTTCGGGTCTCGATTTGCAGCAGCTACAAACAAATCGTTGATCGAAGGTTATTTAAAAGAGGGCAAGTGGGTGATATGGACCTACTTCCTGCTAAGCCTGTGCTCAATGTTTACCGTAACCGCTGCTGTCACCTTCGTTACAGCAGGGATGTTCAATAACCTGACCGGCATGAGCGTTAATCCAGCTTATTTATCTGGGTTGATTTTAATTGTTTGTACAGCCATTCTATCCATCGGAAAATACAGCATGCTAGATACGCTCCTAAAAATCATAGGTTCTGCATTACTGATTTCTACTTTAGTAGCCTTTTTTGGTGCCATTGCAAAAGGACAAGCAACACCCATAGCAGGATTTATACCGAAAGACATAATGGAAAGGGATAGTATTATTTTCGTTATCGCTCTTATGGGTTGGATGCCAACAGCTTTGGACCTTTCTACTTGGAACAGCTTATGGACGCTAGAGAGAATAAAGCAGATCGGCTACAAGCCCAAGTTAAAAGAGATACTTGCAGATTTTAATTTTGGCTACATCGTTACAGCTGTTTTGGCACTCTGCTTTCTGACACTTGGCGCTAAGGTGATGTATGGAACAGGAGTTGAGTTATCAAGTAATTCTACCGTATTCTCAGATCAGGTAGTAACCCTTTATACTTCGGCCTTAGGAAATTGGGCCTACTTGGTGATTGCCATAGCCGCTTTCAGTACTATGTTTAGCACGACCATCACAGTTTTAGATGGTTTTGGAAGGGCAATGGGACAAACAACAAGGTTACTCTTCTTTAAAAAGGCAAGTGAACGAAGCGCTTATAATTGGATGATGGTGATTGTTGCCGCTGTTTCTTTCTTATTTATTCTACTGCTTTCATCCAATTTAAGAGACCTTGTTGACCTCGCTACCACCTTATCATTCATCATAGCACCCGTAATCGCGCTGATTAATTATAGAGTTATCACTTCAGACCAAGTTTCAGAAGAGTTTAGACCTGGGAAAAAGCTGCTTTTGTTGGCTAAAAGCGGCATTGTGTTCCTTATTGTGTTTGCAATCATCTATATCATCGTTTTCTTTTTATAGTTTGAAGAAAAATTCGTGAAAGGTATTGGAATATATTCCCTCAACCACTAATATTGCATTCCGTTTCACAGTAAGAGTGAGGCGGTAGTCAAATTCCCCCTTAGCTCAGTTGGTTAGAGCATCTGACTGTTAATCAGAGGGTCCTTGGTTCGAGTCCAAGAGGAGGAGCAAATAAAAATCAAAGGGTTACAGAAATGTAACCCTTTTTTATTGTAACAATTACACCTCGATTACGCCACAAAGCGATTATTAGACTGCAGAAACCAATCGTTTTACGTTGCGTGATATTGCCCTTCTTCAAACCTTATTCCTGTTCGATTTCGTGGTATTGTATGCTTCTAGCTAGTTGTATCTGTTTCATTATTCGCAAATATCTTTTTGTTGGTTTCCCTGCATAAGTCTTTTTGAAATTCTTTTTGTTCAGATCACTGTGTAAGCTATCCCCTTTAAAGTATGCCCCTAATCTTTTATCCAGTTGCCTGTACTTCTTACTTTGCGCTTGCGTTTCATACAACCGTTGAATGCTTCACGGTATAAAAAGTAACCGCCTATTGAATACAGTTTACGGCAACGCTTCTTTGTCTGTTGGCAGATGAAATACCATATTTCGCCCCTGTTCAAGTTTGAAGGTGTTGATGTAAAATATACTTTGTATTTTCGAGATTTGTCCCTGTATTTGTAATCCAGTTCAATGTATTGTTGTTCGCTGTGGGTGTTCACCTGAATTGAAATACTGCCTGTGGGGTTTCCATTGTTACTCCAATTAATTGTACCGTTTTTTATCTGTTTCGTATCAAGGTAGCCCCAAACTTTGAAATATGTATTTGCAACGCTTCAGTGTATGGGGTTGGGAATGTATAGGGCTTTGCCATTTGAAATCCATCATTATTTTCTCAAAAGTTGGCGCAATGGGTTTTGCTCACAATCATAATAACTCATCAATCGTAGCGAACCTCAGAGCAATTCTTCATTTTTTTTGATAAGTAGTTCGTCTCAAATAGTCCAGTTGTAGTTAATAAAACCCAATACCAGAATACAGAAGTGTTAAAGCATGTTTATCTAACATCAAAAAGTTAATCATTATCTGGGGTTCGAATGGTGTCGTATGCAGCCGCCAGATATTACTACAGGTAATGTAATCACCCTTTAAGCCTTTCTAATAAAGGCTTAAAGGGGTTCGATACTACCTTTTTGGAGCCTTTTAAGCAATGGCACACGTAGGTAGTACTTTTTGGCTAATAGAAAGGCTTCTCCTTGATTTGGAACGAGGTTCGATACAATGCCGCTAAGTACCCTGTCTTTATCCAAATCGCATGTGTTTTGAAAGAAATGAAAGATGCCGAATAGAAATTCGAAAGCCAATTTTAAATCTTTTCCTGTATTTAATTCAGTTTCTGCTCCTAATTCGCTCGCAATATCCAGACTCAGGAACTTCATTACCAATGAAAAGGGAAAATGAAATCTTACCCCTGTTCTTTTTTTATATACTTCGCGAGTATTTTTTTTGAGATGTTCAGACACTTTGAGACTAAAGAACTTCTCTGTTTTGTTTCGTTGATACTTTATTCGATCAAAGTCCCCTTCTATACTGCTCAGCTTTAAATAGGCCACATCAATGAAATTCATCACTCTCATATAGAACGATGCCATAAAAGGAGATAAGCTGCTCATTAAATGGGAGGCGAGGAATGTTAGGAATCAGGCAGTTTAAGGCGAGATTCAGGGAATGCTTTCAAGAGAAAACAACGGTCTAATCAGGCGTCTATTTACAAATGACTATTGTTTTGTGACGCATAGTGGTTATCGGTTGCTATTTACTGTCCATCAGTTCGGATTAATGTCTTATCTGATTTTCCTTTATTTATCTATAAGAGAAGAATATTTGAAATTCAACAGTGCCATCGGTATTGGAAGCAATATTATCAGTTTTGGTTTTTTTGATTTTCGTAGCTTTGGCCTTGTTTGGATTTACACACGAATACTTCACTAGTGCATTGCTTTGAATACTGCTGATCTTAGCAACAGAATTCATCTGGTTCAAGGGGAGACTGAAGAAAAAGTAGCAGACATTTATACGTGAAGAGATGAAAAAAAA
>JBLIES010000072.1:0-15260 GCA_047633135.1 Roseivirga sp. | reverse complement strand
AACGCACTACATTGAAAACTTCGGGCAAATGATTAAAAAGGATACTCTTTTCCGTTTTAATCTCTGATAGTTTTCCATGCATGGGGTAATTCGCTTTGACCAATTTACTGCCTAAATACTGCCCTATGGCTTGATGACCAAGACAAATTCCTAGCATTGGCATTTTACTGATCTGTGAGCTTAAAACTTCCATCATATGGCCAGCATCACTTGGCTTTTCTGGTCCTGGGGACAATACAAGTCCCGAATAATCAGAAAAACGAATCGATTCAGGGTTGATATCATTTCTTATCACATGTGTATCAATTCCAAGTTGACCAAAATAATCGACAAGGTTGTAAGTAAACGAATCGTAGTTATCGAGTAGTAAAATCAAGGTATATGTGGGGAAAGCATTTCTTTTATGGACACTAACATTTCTTCGGCAAAGGGGAGAACAAAATTGAGTGACTCAATTAAATTGGGTCCTAAACTTGCCAAATAGGGGTAAAGTATCAAATCTTCATCCTGGCCAGGCAATATAAAGCCGAAATTCGCAAGTACCCAAAGTACAATACTTACGCCAATGGCCCATTTTAGAATGCCGATGATAGCACCAGCAAAATTATCGAAACCCCCTAAGAGCGTTAGGTCCAGCAATTTTTTTAACGCTTTACCTAACATGGTGACCAACAAAATAATCGCAATAAAAATTACGATAAAAGAAATGAAAGGTAGCCAATGGTCCATTCCCTCTATCCTTGTTTGCAGGTAAGTAATACCTATTTGCATGAGCTTAAAACCGCCAATAATGGCTAGAATAAAAGCTAGAATACCAATTATTTCTAAGAGTAAACCCTTTCTAAAACCCATTATCGCTCCAAAGATCAGCGGAATCAGAAGTATAATGTCTAGGGTTTTCAAATCAGGCGCTCAAAAGATTTTTAACAATCGTGGATATTGTTTTTCCATCGGCTTTTCCAGCGAGTGCTTTACTGGCGGCTCCCATTACTTTGCCCATGTCTTGTGGCCCATTGGCACCTACCTGAGTAATAATCTTAGCGACCTCCGCCTCAACTTCTGTTTCGCTTAGCTGTTTTGGTAGGTATTGTTCAATTACGGCCACCTCTGCCATCTCTACAGTATAAAGGTCTTCTCTATTTTGCTCTTTATATATCTGTGCGGAATCTCTTCTTTGTTTAACGGCCTTCACCAAAAGTTTCATCTCAGCATCTTCGCTAATGGCTTCACTCTTACCCTTTTCTGTTTCTGCCAAAAGAATCATTGATTTTATTGCTCTTAATGCTTTTAAATCATCCTTACGTTTTTCGAGCATGGCTGATTTAATATCTATATCTATTTGTTGTTTTAGGCTCATATCAAAATTTTTACGATCAATGAAATCATTAACTTGCATGCAATTTAGAGAAATAAAAATATTAGATGACAAAGCTAAGTGTCAACATCAATAAGATCGCAACAATCAGAAATGCCAGAGGGGCTAATAATCCGAACGTAGCGCAAGTAGCGAAGGACTGTGAACGTTTTGGTGCTCAAGGCATTACTATTCATCCGAGACCTGACGAACGCCATATTACGACAAAAGATGTTTATGATCTGAAAAAAGTAGTGACTACTGAATTCAACATTGAAGGCTATCCTGATCAGCGCTTTATAGAAATGATAAAATCGGTGAAGCCCGAACAAGCTACCTTGGTGCCAGATCCACCACATGTTCTAACCTCCAATGCGGGTTGGGATACGATTAAACATGCTGAATTTCTTAAATCTGTTATTGCCGATTTAAAAACAGCGGGAGTCAGAGTTTCAATTTTTGTTGCTCCAGAAATTAGAATGGTAGAAGGAGCCGCAGCAGTGGGTACTGATAGAATCGAATTATATACAGAAATGTATGCCTCTTCTTATGAAAAGGATAAAAACGCAGCCGTGGCAGACTATGTAAGGGCAGCAAACAAAGCGAAAGAATTGGGTTTGGGTATTAATGCAGGGCATGACTTAGATTTAAAAAATCTTGCTTTTTTTAAAGAGTCGATCCCTTTTATGAAGGAAGTGTCTATTGGGCATGCATTGATTTGCGATGCTCTTTACCTCGGCTTAGAAAATACCGTTCAACTTTACCTAAGAGCATTAAAATAATGGAGCAACTTTACTACCGAACAATGGGAGAGGGTACCCCTCTTATTATCCTGCATGGCCTTTTTGGTTCGTCAGACAATTGGCTGACTTTAGGCAAGCGCTTTGCGGAGAAACATAAAGTCTATTTAGTTGATCAGCGTAATCATGGTCAGTCTTTTCATAGTCAAGAGTTTACTTTTGAGGCAATGGCAAAGGATTTGGATTCTTTTATGAAAAATGAAGGCATCAGTGTTGCTGACATTATAGGCCATTCAATGGGAGGGAAGACAGCGATGGAGTTTGCCGTAACCCACCCTTCTAAAGTAAATAGATTGGTGATTGCGGACATAGGGCCTAAGTCTTACCCTGTTCATCACACTGCAATTCTGAAAGGTTTGTTTTCAATCAATCTTAAAACCCTGACATCGCGCAAAGACGCGAATGAACAATTAGCTAAGTTTATTACTGACTTTGGAACGCGTCAATTTTTGCTTAAGAATTTAAGTAGGGAAGGCGAGAATTACGAATGGAAAGTTAACCTAGAAGTAATTGCCAAAGAAATAGAGCAAATAGGTAAAGGCATTAATCAGAACGCAACCTATGCGAAAACAGCGTGTTTCGTTAGAGGCAGCAAGTCGGACTATATTATGGACGCTGACATCAATGTAATTCATTCGATTTTTACCAATTCAAAAGTTGAAACTATACAAGGTGCTGGTCACTGGCTTCATGCTGAAAAGCCCGAAGAATTCTTTCAACTAGTTTCTAAATATTTAGCAGATGCCTAAAGGAGAAATTTTTTTAATACCCAATATTATCTCACCAGATACGCAGCATACTGTAATACCAGAGCAGGTAAAAAGTGCAATTTTAAAGTGCGATTTATTCTATGTTGAAGAATTAAGGACAGTGAGAAGATATTTAAGCTCATTAAAAATAGGCTTAGTGATTGAGGAGCTTCAGTTTGAAATTCTCAATAAGAAGACCACTTATGAAGCCTGCTTTGATCTGATTCAGCCTGCTATTTCAGGTAAAAATATTGGAGTAATTTCAGAATCTGGTTGTCCTGGTGTTGCTGACCCAGGTGCTCGGCTTGTGCACATGGCACATCAATTCGGTGTCAAAGTAAATCCTTTAGTGGGGCCCTCTTCCATTTTATTGGCTTTGATGGCGAGCGGTTTCAACGGTCAGTCGTTTATGTTTCATGGCTACCTACCCATCGATAGAAAAGCGAGGCAACAAGCGATAAGAGACTTAGAAAAGGAATCTAACTTAAGGGATGTGACTCAGATATTTATGGATACGCCATATCGGAATGAATCACTTTTGAACGACATCTTAAGAACAGCAAGGCAGGACACTTTTTTATGTATTGCCAAAGATATTTCTGGAGCCACAGAACAAATCATTACCAAGTCAATAGGTAAATGGAGTGCTTCAGATATTGATATGAAGAAAACCCCAGCCATCTTCTTGCTGTACAGCAAATAGTAGAAGAAACTTTTTTTTATAATCGAATCAAAGCACTATTTTTACCATTCAGTAGTTAAAATTCAAACCCTTACATATGTCATATCTTTTTACCTCTGAATCTGTTTCAGAAGGACACCCAGATAAAGTTGCGGATCAGATTTCTGATGCTCTTATCGATAATTTTTTGGCTTTTGATTCAGATTCAAAAGTAGCGTGTGAGACTTTAGTGACTACTGGTCAGGTGGTTTTAGCGGGTGAGGTTAAGTCTAAAACTTACTTAGATGTACAAAGAATTGCAAGACAGGTAATTGAAAAAATTGGTTACAACAAGGCCGAATATCAATTTGATAGTAAATCTTGTGGCGTGTTATCGGCAATTCATGAACAATCAGCCGACATTAACCAAGGGGTTGATAGAGCGAGTAAAGAGGAGCAAGGTGCTGGTGACCAAGGAATGATGTTTGGTTATGCCACAACAGAAACTGAAAACTACATGCCATTAGCCTTGGATCTTTCTCATAAAATTCTTCAAGAACTGGCTGATTTGAGAAGAGAACTATCAGAGATTAAATACCTAAGACCTGATGCTAAATCTCAGGTAACGATTGAGTACTCTGATGATAATTTTCCTCAAAGAATTGACAGTATAGTCGTGTCAACTCAGCATGATGATTTTGATGCGGATGATATAATGTTGGCAAAAATCAGAAAGGACATTATCGGTATTTTAATACCTCGAGTAAAGGCGAAGCTACCCGCTAAATTACAAGTCTTGTTCAATGATGATATCAAATACCACATTAACCCGACTGGTAAATTCGTAATTGGAGGGCCTCATGGTGACACTGGCTTAACTGGCCGTAAAATCATTGTAGACACTTATGGTGGAAAGGGAGCACATGGTGGAGGTGCCTTTTCAGGTAAAGATCCTTCGAAAGTAGACCGCTCTGCAGCGTATGCTACACGTCATATTGCAAAAAACTTGGTAGCCGCTGGTGTAGCCGATGAGATCTTAGTTCAAGTTTCTTATGCTATTGGTGTTGTGGAACCAATGGGTATTTTCGTTTCAACATACGGAACGTCACATGTAAATATGACAGATGGCGAGATCGCTAAAATCGTGACTAAGGTATTTGATATGCGCCCTTATGCTATCGAAACTAGATTGAAGCTGAGGAATCCTATTTACTTGGAAACGGCAGCTTATGGTCATATGGGTAGAAAGAACGAAGTAGTAACGAAAATCTTTATTGGTGCTGACGGTAAGTCTAACGAGAGAGAAGTAGAGTTATTTACTTGGGAAAAACTTGATTACGTAGATAAAGTGAAAACAGCCTTCGGTTTATAACCAAATCAAAAACTAATATGGAAGCCCGATTCATTGAATCGGGCTTTTTATTTAACTAGCACTTATGCAAAATAATCTCCGCGAAACAGTCCTTGCCGCATTTGAACGATTCATTTTAATGCCCGAGGCTCATGCCATTCTCCGTATGCCACATGGCAAATACTCAATTCAAGAAATTTTGGGTTTAATGATTGATTCCGCAGCGAATAATCATGCCCGATTTGTCAAAGCGCAGTTTACAGATGACCTTATCTTCGAAGCCTACGATCAAGAGGCCTGGGTAGCTAATCAGAACTATGCTGGTGCCCAATGGCATGACCTAATTATACTCTGGAGGCAGTATAATCTGCATTTGGAGTTTATAATCAGACAAATATCGGAGACTGACCTTACCCGAGAAAGACAAAATCATAATCTCGATAAAATCGCTTGGAAGGCCGTACCAGCAGATAAACCAACCACCTTAGAATATTTCATTAAGGATTACATTAGCCACCTTAAGCATCATTTAGGTCAGATTGAAGAGATTTTGGCACAAGATTGATCAGGCAATTTCTTCACGCAAATAAAAGCGCACGATAATTTTCCTTGAAGAAGCCCCTCTTTGATTTAAGTCAGCGTATTACGAGAGGATCAATATTGAGTCACTTGAGCTCAAAGATTGACGCTCATATGTCGCGCCCATGTCACGAGGGGCCTATAAGCATGAACCAAAGTGATTTAAATGACCTTGTTTGGCTGTAATAAAGACAGTGAAACATATCTTATGAAATATATACATCACTTTAAGGCCCACCTATTTTTATTGGCTTCTTTTTTAACTTTTTCTGCTTGTAGTTTAGTCGAGCTGGATGAAGTACCAACCCCAAAACTGGAAGTCCCAGAGGGTAAACCATCTAATAATTCTGATTTTACTTTTGCACTTGCAAGTTCCGAAAGCAGAACTTGGAGCGCCTCTGGTTTTACACTTGAGGGTTTAAATGGTTTTCAGTCTTGCCGATTAGATGACAGCTTTATCTTTTTTGCAAATGGTACTTATCGATATGATGGTGGCGCTGTACTCTGCGGAGGAGCAGATGACAGCAGAATAAAAACAGGTATTTGGGAGATCGAGATTGAGAATTCACTAATTGTTTTCGATAGAGAGACTGATATTGAGCATTCGGCCACAGTAAAAGGCTTGAATAATGGCAAGATTCTGCTTCAAAGTAAAGTGGATATTTTCGGCCGCTTCATGAAAATAGAGGGGGTATATGAAACTGAGAACTCTAATTAATCAAGAAACGGAAAATGAAAAAAATCGGAATATTAGTTGTGATGCTGTTTTTTAAACTAGCACTCAATGCTCAAGAAAATACAGCCTTCTTCAACCAGGCGAATGAATTTTTTGCGAAGAATGTAGCAGAAGGTGCCGTAGATTATCAGGGAATTCTTAGTGATAAGTCATCTTTAAACAGTTTGGTCAGTCAAATTGAGGTGGTTCAATTGACTGGACTTGACGCTACTGAAAAGAAAGCGCTACTGATTAACGCCTACAATATTTTAGTGATTAAGGGTATAGTTGAAAATTACCCAACCAAATCGCCTTTAAATATCAATGGTTTTTTTGATGGTATAAAGTACCGTGTAGGTGGAGATAAAATCACTTTGAACCAGCTAGAGAAAGATTATTTAATTAAATCAACCGGTGACGAAAGACTCCATTTTGTGCTTGTTTGCGCTGCCCTAAGCTGCCCTCAAATAGCTTCGTTTGCGTACCTGCCTAATCAGTTAGAGGTGCAAATAAACGAACGAACTCAACTGGCCTTGAATAATCAAGATTTTATTCGGGTTGAAAGTAAGGAGAAGAAGGTATTGATCTCAGAGATTTTCAAGTGGTATGAAGGTGATTTCAAAGGAAAGGCCTCCTCTCTCATAGAATACCTTAATAAGTACAGAAGTGATAAGATTCCAAAAGGCTATAAAGTTGACTATTATACCTATAACTGGACTTTAAATGGTCAAAACAGAAAGGAGAGTTTGCCAAAAAAGACTGATGAGCTTACTTCAAACCTTTTGGATTTCACACCTTCTGTGTTATTAAATAAAGGACAAGTAGAGCTCAATTCATTCTATAATATTTATACCCAAGATAAAATCAGGGACATGAGTGGTGAAACAGTGATTCTGCAAGGAAGGCAAAGCTTTTTCAATGCACAATACTCTTTCAGCTATGGAGTTTCAAAATCGGCACGGCTCAATTTAGGCCTCGATGTTTGGGTGACTTCTTTTTCGGACGGAAACTCTCCATTCTCTCCAGTTTTCCAATCAGGCGATTTCAATGAAATAGTACTGGCTGGCTTTGGCCCAAATATTAGGTTTACACCGTTTAAAAAGTTGAGTAACTTGTCCGTACGGTCTACATTTTTATTCCCTGGGGGTCAAAATTTAGAAAACCGAGAGGGTCGCTTTGTTGCACATGACCGATTCACATCCTTCTCCCAAGTTTTTTACGACATGGAGATTAACACGCATTGGAGGTTGTTTTTAGAGGCAGGTTTAATCTATCGATTTGCAAAACTCGAAGATCAAACAGATTTTTTCAGAACTCCACTGACGGGAATTCTAAGTTATTTTCCGACACCCAAGGCTTCTATTTTCGCTCTTTATCAGTACTCTCCTCGTTTTGAGCAAGTATCCAATGGATTTGATGAAGCTTTCGGACTTTCCCGTTGGTTTCAGCAAGCAGGCGCAGGGCTCAAGTATCAAATCTCATCGAAAACAGGGATAGAACTCTCCTATACCAATTTCTTTGCTTCGCGAAACGATGGTGGAGGATCTACCCTAAATTTAGGATTCAGGTATATCCGTTAGCGATCAATCATTTAGGAAGAGGAATAAAAAAGGCCATCACTTGAGTGTTGGCCTTTTTTCGTTTGCGATGTAACACAATTATTAATCAGATACTTGTATACTCTCATTCCCAATAATGATTGGAGGCATGTCCATACGATTTTGTTCTGGGCCGTTCTCTAATTTTAGTACGCCTCTTGGGCATACGGCTGAACAGACTCCGCAACCCACACAGCTGGATCTAACAATGTTCTGCCCTTTTTGTGCATAAGCTCTTACATCTATTCCCATTTCGCAGTAAGTAGAGCAATTGCCACAAGAGATACACTGACCGCCATTGGTTGTGATTCTGAATCTTGAAAATAAGCGTTGCTGCATTCCTAAAACTGCTGCCATTGGGCATCCAAATCTACACCACACCCGGTTGCCAAAGATGGGATAAAAACCAACTCCAATGACCCCTGAAAATGCAGCCCCTATTAAAAAACCGTACCATGAGCGTATCTGATCTGCTTGGAAAAAGAAAATTTTAGAATTGCCGCTAAAATAGTTGATGCCAATAATAACCATAATGATTACAAAGTAGCCAATGGCTCCATATTTGGCGTCTTTAGCAATTTCTTGTCTTTTAAAGATCATTATTAGTGCAAAAAGCAAGGTTAAAATTCCGGCTGATCCCCACAGGAAAATATCTCTTGTGAGCCAGGGAATTTTGGAGTTGTCTCCTAGAAAGGAGTAGACCACCGCAATGGTCATAACAACAACAAAAACCAATACGCTATGAATAAGCCAACGTTCAAGTTTCCATGCGCTTATTTTTTTTGAAGAAAGGTGACGGAACGGGTCTCCTGCCGTTTCGGCCAAACCACCGCAACCACATACCCAAGAACAGTACCAGCGTTTTCCATATTTATAAGTTAAAATAGGGGAGATCACAAATATTGAAAGTACCCCAAATGATAACATCACCCAACCTATAGCACCAGAAGAAAAGAATTCATCCAATTTGTACCCTGCAAATAGGTCATAGTTCAATGGCCAGAGATTCGTGGGATTGAAATAAGGCTGATTTAACCGGATAAGAATCTCAGGAATCAAAAATGCAAAACCTAGCTGAAAGAACATGACTGAAAATGTTCTTAAGATCTCGTAGTTATTATTACGGTATTTGAGGATAAATTTGTAGCCGAATATGAGAATGGCAAGCGTATAGAGCGTTCCGTAAACAAACCACTGACTGGCCGGATTGCCATTAATAAGCTTACTAAGGGGGTCAAAAAGCGAAATAATACCATTGTTTTCTCCTCCGCTATTGAGTCCTAAGTATGCCGGAAACCAATAAAGGACTATATAAAAAAGCGTAAGGCCAATACCTAAAACCCAGGCGGGTAATCCACGGTTTACCAATGATTTAAACCAGACTCCATCGTTTTTGATTCCCGCAGTTTTCCCCCTGTAGGCATCATTCGCAAAAACGATGGTTCCTGCCGCAATTAGCCCCAAAGACAGACTAAGAAACAGGGTTTTATTAGGGAAATTTACATTGGTAAGGGCCAACAAAAGTATGAATAATCCCAGCAGACCTAAAACCGAAGCTATTTTTTGAGTTGAGGAAATTGAAGCCGGGGCATCTCCGGTCATGGACATATTATGTTCTATTTTACTCATAACTGGGGCTGTTGAAGGGTTTCCTTAAAGCTTTTAAGGATCTCTTTTTCGTGACGTTTATAAAATTCTGGGTCAAAGTTGGCTTGCTTTAAGTGATCTATCACATAATCTATAGACCTTTCTTCTGTAAGCCATTTATCAAATGTTTCTTGTCTCATCCTAATTCCGAAGTTGTTGATCCCTAGAAACTTTCTACTGCCTTCGTGATAGTTTATGGTAATGCATTTCCTACCCTCTTTATGCTGCCAATGAAAATGTGCTTCTCCTTCTCGTGGTTCAGGAAAAATCCAGCCATAGGTTTGGTATTCTATATCGAAAAATTTGGCTGAATTGAACCAATGCCCGGGCTTATATTGAGTTGGTTGTCCCGTGAGTGTTCTGGCCAAAGCCTCGCCCATCATGCGGCCAGTATACCAAACTTGTTCTATGGATTTTCTTTCTCCATTGGGAGTTAAAAATTCTGCACAATCGCCTAAGGCATAAATATCATCAACACTTGTTTTAAGATGCGCATCCACCAAGATGCCTCGTTTGATGTCAATACCTGATTCTTTGAGAAAATCAATATTGGGAGAAACTCCAGCTGTCAACCCAACAAACTGACATTGAATTTCTTCACCATTACCGGTAATGATTGACTTGACTCGGCCATTATCATCTGATACAATTTCTTTTAACTCATGGCTAAGCCTTAAGTCGACATGATGTTCTAGAATATGTCGATTGATCATTTCAGACTCACCCTTGGGCAGTACATTATCCCAAAAACTTTTTTCTCTCACTAAAAAGGTAACGGGGATATTCCTTGACCGAAGCATTTCAGCCATTTCTATACCAATTAGGCCACCGCCTACAATCACAGCCCTAGCAATATTTTTGGTGTTGGCCTCCATAGTTTCCAAGTCTTGAAAACTATATAGCCCTTGAACTCCCCCTAGGTCTTGCCCAGGCCAGCCGAACTTATTTGGCTTAGAGCCTGTAGCGATAACCAACTTATCGTAAGCCATGACTTCTCCCTCCGAAAGTTGGATAGTCTTATTGTCTTTATCTATCTTTTCTACAAAGGCCCGCTTCAGTTCAATTCTATTTTTTTTCCAAAACGAATCTTCATACGGTTTGATGTTTTCATATTTCATGTGTCCCATGTAAACGTACATCAGGGCCGTTCTAGAAAAGAAGTGTTCGGTCTCGGAAGAGATTACAGTTATTCTCTCATCGCTCAACTTCCGTACATGTCGTGCGGTGGTGATACCAGAAATTCCGTTGCCAATAATTACGATGTGTTGCATAGCTGGATTGATAATACTCAAGATGAGGTTTTTGATTCTGGTTTCGTGTCGCTTTTCTGACCGTAAAAGAACCTTTGCTCTCCGTCATAGATGCCTTATTGTTGAACTTAAGAAAATATAACTAGATGTTTGGCTTTAGTTGGCCTAAAAGAATGGACTTATTTTTGTCGAGGCTGGTATTGTCAAATGTTGATGCAACCTTTTATAAAGGCTGTTATCTTTAAGTCAGATTTTAAGTTTTAAGAAAATGAGAACATTAATAAGAATATCGAAGCCTGTTTTGCTGGCTGCAATAATGGTAATATTTGCCACAACAGCTTTTGGGCAAGCCAAAGAGAAAAGAGAGATTTCTGGTGTTAAGGAGTTGAGTGTTAGCGATGCTTTTGCCGTAGAAATCCGCATAGGAAATCAAGAATCATTAGAAATAGAGATCGATGAGGATTACATGGACGATGTAATCACAGAGGTGCGTGGCGGACGTTTGTTTATCAAAATGAGAAATCAGTCGGGTAGAAAAAGCTATCGATTAAGAGAAACACCTAGAGTTTACCTTACAGTAAAATCGTTGAAAGCGATCAATGCAAGTGGCGCAGTCACAATAAAATCAAAAGATATCATAAAGGGTAGCCGATTGGATATTGAAGTTTCTGGCGCATCGGTTTTAGATTTAGAAATCAATGTGGATGATCTTTATCTTGAAGCCTCTGGAGCCTCTGTACTTACTTTGGAAGGTAGGGCTAAAGTACAAGAAGTGAAAACAAGTGGAGCGACAACATACAGCGCTTATGAATTAGAAAGTGAAGTAGCAGATATTCGGGTGAATGGTGCAGGAACCGCTAAAGTGAATGTATCACAGAGGTTAGATGTTCGTGCTGCTGGCGCTTCAAGTATTAGATACAGAGGAAACCCATCCGTAAACTCAGATACTTCTGGCGCTTCGAGTGTCAGAAAAGGTGAATAATAGGCAATTGTAAAAAGTAGTAACCCCGAAATAGAGTCGAAAGATTTGTGGAGGGGTTTTTTTATTGCCCTTTGAATTTTTGAAGTAAAAGCCTTGCTGCATTTAAAGCGGGTAATTCACCTGACTGCACTGCCTTTTCGATTTCTGGTAAAATATTCATTACAGCTTGATGACCATAAAATTCTTGCTCTAACAGAGAATGAATATTGGCTTTCATCCATTTCAGGTTTTGTGTTTTTCTGTTGTCTTCAAAAAAATTATTTGTTTGAACTTGTTGCAAGTACTTTTCCATCATTTGCCAGATAGCACTTAAACCCTCTCCTTTAATGGCCGAGCAGGTTTTGACTTCAGGTATCCAACCCGATTCAGAAGCGGGAAAAAGGTGTAAGGCATTTTGGTACTCTATTTTAGCGCGTTGCGCAGGTTTAATATTATCTCCGTCTGCTTTATTGATTACTACGGCATCGGCCATTTCCATGATCCCTTTTTTTATACCTTGAAGTTCATCACCCGCACCCGCCAACATTAACAAAAGAAAGAAATCTACCATGCCGTGCACGAGGGTCTCCGATTGACCAACACCTACAGTTTCCACAAAAATTACATTGTAACCAGCGGCTTCGCAAAGCAACATCACTTCTCTCGTTTTACCGCTTACGCCACCTAATGTGCTTCCTGAGGCTGACGGCCTAATAAACGCCTTCGGATTACGACTAAGGCTTTCCATTCTTGTTTTATCACCAAGAATACTGCCTTTGCCTAACTGACTGCTCGGATCGACAGTAAGGACTGCAAGCTTATTGTCTTGATTGGTAATGTATTCACCAAAAGATTCTATAAACGTGCTTTTGCCAACGCCTGGTACTCCTGTGATTCCGATTCTCACGGATTTACCCGCGTGAGGAATAATATTTTCAAGTAACGCTTGGGCTAAGGTAATGTCGGTAAGTAAGTTGCTTTCAACTAGGGTGATTGCCCTACTCAAAATGACACGGTCCGAATTGAGAATCCCTTCTGTATATTCTTTTATGCTAAGTCTTCGTAGTTTCGCCATCTTCTAATTCGAATGTAATAATTATTTAACTTTAGCACGTTGGCTTTGAAAATATTCATCTCAAAAAATAAAAATTGAATGGCCTTTACAAATCGTAATAAACGAATTTTTGTCATGCTGTCCTTCATTGCGTTGTCCATAATTCTCGTTATTATGAATCAAAACACTATTCGACTGCTTTATCCAAAAAGCATATCCAACATAAGTCCTAAAGAAGCAGAAGCGCTAATTCTAGATGATCAAACCTTGATTTTAGACGTTCGAGAACCTGTTGAATACGAGGTCAGCCATTTACCAAATGCTTTAAGATATTTACCCGATTTAGTGAGTGAATTGAAACTCAATACGCCTATACTAGTTTATTGCACTGTAGGTGTGCGCAGTGGTAAACTCGCTAAAGAACTTCAAAAAAAAGGATTTACCCATGTCAGTAATATTGACCTTGGTCTAATCAACTGGAAGAACAAAGGCTTTGCAGTGGTTGATTCAAAAGGCCAAACAACTGAAAAGATCCATGTCTACAATCGATTTTTTGGCCTTTGGCTAAAGAATGGAGAACCGATTAAATAGTATCATGTCAAAGGAATTACTCATCATTTTTGTAAAGAACCCTGAATTAGGAAGGGTAAAAACTCGCTTGGCAGCCACTGTTGGTGACCAAAACGCATTATCGATTTATAAACGATTGCTGGAAAGAACTAAAGAGGTGACCGTGCCTTTGTCAGTAGACAAGGTCGTGTACTATGATCTAACAATGGGGAGTGACGACTTATGGAGCAATGATGGGTTTAATAAAGACCTTCAACACCAAGGAGATTTAGGGCATCGTATGTCAATAGCCTTTGAAAAATCTTTTCAAATCGGATACAACAAGGTTTGTATTATTGGCAGCGATTGTTTTGAATTAACCACCGAGGTATTGAATACTGCATTTAATGCCTTAGATAAAACTAATGCTGTGATTGGTGGTGCCAAGGATGGAGGTTATTATCTAGTAGGAACGAGCCAGTTTATACCTCAGATTTTTGAAAATAAACAGTGGAGCACAGCCGAGGTTTACACTGATACAATTAAAGATTTTAAAGAATTAGGACACTCATTTATTGAACTGCCCAAGCTCAATGATATCGACAGAGAAGAAGACCTCGGCCCATGGGCAGATGAATTATTAAAGAAAAATTAAGCCTATGAAACATACATATTTACTATTGATTCTTTTGGCCATTGTTAGTTGTACCAATACACAACCTAAGCAGTTAGAGACCATAGCCAGTCCTTATTTTAACTACGATTGGGCTATGAATAAACTGTGGGAAGACGGTCAAGCCGAGGTAGCTCACTATAATGCAGAAATGGTTGTTTATGGTAAGACGAGAAACTTCGACCATGTTTTCATCACGGTTAAAGAAGAGTTCAACGAAGAATGGAAAGTAAAAACTAACGACTATAAAAGAGATGATCTTTTCAGCGTGATGAAGGTCAATAAGTTTGCTCGATTAGAGACTGAAAACTATCCATATCATTACTTAACAAGCTTGTTTTTTAAAAGAGAAAGCCCGTCAGCACTCTATAAAATGACGCATACTGGTCAAGAATGGTGCGGGAATACTTTTAAGCAATTTATCCTTGAAGGAAACCAATATGAATATGACTACAACAGTTATTTCGATGGGGCTGGGGCTGGTAAAATGCAGATCAATGAGATCGATCTACTTTGGGAAGACCAATTGAGTTACGCCCTCAGGGCATTAAAATTTGCAGATGGATTAAGCTTTGACTACAAGGTTGTTGAATCGCAAATCGATACCAAAGCTCGAAAGCCAATGGTTTATAAAGCGCAATTTTCGGTCTCTAAAGAGGAAACGCATTGGGCCGTCACAGTGAAGCTAAACGAGGAAAAAACGAACGAGTATATTTTTGATTCTGTCTACCCGAATATGCTCTTAGCGCAGAATTCATGGAATGGCTATAACCTTAGATTAGACTCTGTGAGTAGGTACCAATACTGGAGATAGAGTCTGGTAGATTTTTTCATTCGCAATAGAATATTTAAAAACGTAGAAGCATGTCTAACCTTAAGATTACTGGTCTTTATATTTATCCGATAAAGTCACTTTCGGGGATTTCTCTCAGTAAAACAAAAGTAGAGTTTCGAGGCCTACAATTCGATAGGCGGTGGATGTTGGTAGATGATAATGATGAGTTTATCACGCAAAGAAATTTCCCTTTAATGGCGCTCCTTCAGCCTGAAATTACACCAGCTAGTATTATTGTGAGGCATAGGGGCAAGATTGTCCAACCAATTGAATTTTCACTTTATGAGCCACAATCAAAGGCTGAGGCGGTTACTATTTGGGAGGATACTTGTCTGGCGAAAGAAGTGAGTAAAGAGGCCAGCGAATGGTTCAGTATGGTGCTTGGCATGCGTTGTCGCTTAATGTTTATGCATGAAGAATCTATCCGACAGGCAGATCAACGATATGCAATTCAAGAAACCGATAAAGTGAGTTTTGCAGATGG
>JBLIES010000071.1:0-15490 GCA_047633135.1 Roseivirga sp. | reverse complement strand
TTAACTTGGGAGGGGTAGCTGGTTTAGGTTTCAATTACAGATTGAACGAACAATGGGGTTTAACTGCGGATTTTTTTGCTCGACAGTATATGAAAGGACTTAATGACCTTACGGGCTTTTCTAGCAGTCCTTTTATTTATGGCTTTGGCTTCAACCTTCGTTATTTTATAAAAAATGAAGATGATTAATAGGTGGCAATGGCATTATAATTGTTCAATGGGTAGAGATTGAAAAAATAGGATTCAGGCTAACGGTTGCTTCGTGGAGTGGTCACATTATTATGAATAAACTCAGTATTATATTCCTTTTCATTTTTATCACCGCCACTTCATGCGAAGAAGAGTTTGAGGTGTTCGAGGGAGGTGAATTTAGTTTGATCTTAAATGCCCCGATAACCTTAATTGATGGCTCTGTATTAGAGGTACAAGAAATCGAAGACTCTCGCTGCCCAGAAGGGGTAGACTGTATTTGGGAGGGGAGAGCATCAGTATTAGTGAACTGGGAGCGCAATGAAAACCACAGCATTCAGCTGAACAATGTAGAATATCTTTCACAAGTAATAGAGCGGTTTAAAGTGTCATTCTTGACCTTGACACCATACCCCGAAAACAATAACACAGCAATAGCGAAAGTAGCTCGAATAAGGATCGAGCTTAACTAACGCTCCATAGCATCAATCATCTCTGCAATCTGTTCCCATTGACTTTGTGACTTATCTAATTTCCCAGAGAGTTTGTCGTATTCAATTTGTTTTTCCTGAAGCTTGTTGAAGTCACCAAATACACCTGGACTAGTCATTTCTGCTTCTATTTTCTTCCTTGAAGTTTCCAACTTTTCGATTTGTTGCTCTACCGTTTCTAGTTGGGTTTGTAGCTTCTTCAGCTCTTGTAAATTGGGGTCTCTTTGTGGACGCTGTGTCTGGCTAGGCTTACTTTTTATGATGTTTGGTTCTTCTACTTTAATTTTAACTGCTGCATCCTTTTTCTCTTGCCAGTATACATATTCATCATAAGAACCTGGGTACTCTTTAATGACCTCATCTTCAATGTACCATATCTTGGTAGCAATTTGAGAGACAAAATGTCTATCGTGAGAAACAATTAAGAAGGTACCTTCATATTGCTGTAAAGCTTGAATTAGGATGTTAACCGAAAGAAAATCTAGGTGGTTAGTAGGCTCATCCATCATAAGGAAGTTGGCCTCTGAAATCAAGGTTTTAGCCAATGCTACTCTTGATTTTTCACCACCAGAAAGTACTTTTACCTTTTTGAAAACATCCTCATTAGAAAATAAGAAGCAACCCAAAATAGCGCGCAATTCCATTTCTGACTTATCGCTACCGGCTTGTTGAAGCTCTTGCAATATTTCATTGTTGACATTAAGTGCCTCTAATTGATGCTGTGCATAGAAAGTGGTGACCACATTGAAACCTTCTTTTCTTTCACCCTGAATAGGTTCTGTACCCGCGATTATCCGGAGCAAAGTCGATTTACCTTTTCCGTTCGCTCCGATAAGAGCTATTTTATCTCCTCTTTCAATTTGTCCAGTGGTAGATTTTAAAATCTCAACGTCCCCATAAGCTTTCGAGATGTTATTTAATTCTATGATCGATCTGCCTGATTTCTGCTTGAATCCAAACTTGAAGTTCATCACCATGCTATCGTCCACCACATCTTCAATCATATCTAACCTGTCTAGGGCTTTTACTCTCGACTGGACTTGCTTCGCTTTCGTTGCTTTAGATCTAAAACGTTCAATAAAGCGCTCCGTCTGCTTGATATGCTGTTGTTGATTTTCAAATGCATTCCGCTGGACTTCTTCACGCAATTGCTTTTCTTCTACATAAAATGAATAGTTTCCACTGTACTGTGTAAGCTTTTGGTTTGATACCTCAACGATAGAAGTAGCCACATTATCAATGAAAGATCGATCGTGGGAAACTACGATTACGGCCCCTTCATAGGTCTTTAAGTAATTTTCTATCCATTCAATTGAAGGTAAATCCAAATGGTTGGTAGGCTCATCTAGCATTAGTAACGAAGGCTTTTCTAAAAGTAGCTTAGCCAGCATGACCCTCATTCTCCAACCTCCAGAGAATTGCTTCAAAGGCCTTTGTAAGTCTTTTGTACGAAAACCTATGCCCTCTAAAATGGCCTCTGCATCTGATTGCATTGAATAACCACCTAAGGTTTCAAATTGCTCTTGTGCTTTGGCCAATTGGTCCACCAACTCATCACGGTAATTGGTTTCCATTTCTTTTAAAATTTGCTCAATCGTATTTTGAAGCTCGTTGGCACGCCCAAAAGCCTGCATTGCCACCGCTAAAATACTTTCTTCTGACTGGTAGGATAACAAGTCTTGATTTAAGAAGCCTATGGAACAATCTTTACTTTTACTAATATCACCTGAAGAGGCTTCGAATTCGCCATCAATTAACCTGAGGAGAGTTGATTTGCCTTTGCCATTCAATCCAATTAGACCAATTTTGTCTTTGGGTTTAATGTGCAAAGAAGCGTTTTCATAAAGGGCACGTCCTCCGATAAGGTAGGAAAGGTTATTGATAGCAATCATGCCGCAAAATTAGTGTTTGTTCCTCCAATTCAAATGATTGTTTTGAAAATAGAACTATCTATTTTCAAAACTCTCTTAAGGCTTTCGGTTTATGTCCTATCTTTCGAGTTCAAAATAGCTTTCAATGAGAAAAATCACCTCTACCGCCCTATTATTTTTAATTGTAACGTTAGTAAGTGCGCAAGAAATTGACCTCACAAAAATTAAGCTTCCTGAGGGTTTCGTTATCTCTTTATATGCAGAAGGAATTGTTGATGCCAGGTCACTGGCCAGCACCCCTGATGGCAAGACTGTTTTTGTGGGTAATCGTAGAAGCAAAAGTGTTTATGCCCTTACTGACACTGATGGGGATATGGTGGCGGATAAAACTGATGTCATTGCTACTGGCTTAACAATGCCCAACGGTGTAGCTTTTCATGATGGTGACTTATTTGTGGCTGAAGTGAGTAAAATTCATCGGTTCCCAAACATAATGGACAACTTATCTTCCCCAAAATCCGAAGTGATTTATGAAGACTTCCCCACTGAACGACATCATGGTTGGAAGTTCATTGCTTTTGGTCCTGACGGAAAGCTTTATGTGCCAGTAGGTGCGCCTTGCAATGTATGCGATAAAGAAGAAGAGATTTTTGCAACCATTACTAGAATGAACCCTGATGGTTCTGATTTAGAAATTTATGCCAGTGGGATAAGAAATAGCGTAGGGTTTACTTGGGATCCTCAAACTAAAAAAATGTGGTTTACCGACAATGGCAGGGATATGTTAGGGGACGATGTTCCAGCATGTGAACTAAATTATGCACCAGAAAAAGGCATGCACTTTGGATTTCCTTATTGGCATCAAGGTGATATTCCAGATCCTGATTTTGGAGATAAATATGCGAGAACGGACTTTACAGAGCCTAGTTATAAGTTCGAACCGCACTCTGCGCCTCTAGGGCTGAGATTTTATCAAGGTGATATGTTTCCATCCAAGTACAAGAATAATTTAATTGTGGCGCAGCATGGTTCTTGGAACCGTACATCTGATGCGGGTCACACGGGTTATCAACTGCGTTTTGTTCAAATAGAAGGAGACAAAGTAGTAAGTAGTGAGATTTTTGCTTCAGGCTGGTTGGATAAAGAACAAAACAAAGGCTGGGGCAAACCAGTTGACATTTTGGAAATGCCTGATGGTTCTATTTTAGTTTCTGACGATATCGCAGGCGCAATTTATAGAATAAGCTACCAGAAATAATATTCTCCTTAATGTACAAAGATTTGAGTTTTCTTGAAGTAAAAAATATTCTTAAAACTTACCCTAAAAATGAAAAGCCAGCCTTGAAAGGTCTGGCTTTTTCAATGAAGGCTGGGGAAATAATTTCATTTGTTGGTCCAAGTGGCTCTGGTAAATCCACATTGCTTAAACTAATAGGAGGGCTAATCTCCCAAGACGAGGGAGAGGTGCTGTTCAAAGGTAAAGCATTAGCAAAACCAGAAGATCAGCTGATCGCGGGTGAGGCTGGTATTAAGATGGTGTTTCAGGATTTAAGGCTGATGCCAAATCATTCGGTAGAAGAGAATGTCAAATATCCCTTGCTCACTTATACTGCTGATTATCAAAAAGAAAGAACCGAAGAGTTATTGTCTATATGCGGTCTGCTAAATTTTAGAAAACGACTGCCTAGACAACTATCTGGTGGACAGCAACAACGACTCGCTTTTGCGAAAACCTTGGCAGAAGACCCTGAACTCCTGTTGATGGACGAACCGTTTAGTAACCTTGATCCATTGGTGAAAGAAGATTTGATTATTGAAGTCACTGAAATAGTTAAAAATCAAGGTTTAAGTTTAATCATGGTTACACATGATACTCAAGATGCCTTGATGATTTCTGATAGAGTAGGCATGATAAAGCATGGTATTCTCGTGCAGATGGATACACCTGAAAACCTCTACTTTAAGCCTAAGGACCTTAAAATAGGAGAGTTTTTTGGCACAGTCAACGCTTTTAGCCTAGAGGAGTTTGAGCAAGTTTTTGGGAAGCCTTATCCAGAAAAATTAAATGATGGATCAACATTGGCAATAAGAGCAGAAGCTTTTAGTTTAAACCCAATAGAGAATGGATACAGACTGCAAGGAGAACTGCTACAAAGAAGGTTTTTAGGTCCTACCACAATGCTGGAATTAAATGTTCAGGGAAAGCGGATAGAACTTAAGCTTTCTAACGCGCCTGATGACTTACAAACTCAAGAATTTTACGTTGACGCAAACTCGATTATGCAAGTGAAATGTTAATCATTTTTTATGTTTAAGCTTTTATTTATATATTCGTTGCTATTAGATTTCAATGCCATCTCAACCTGCCATCATTTTTAGATCTATCTGATTTTTGTTAGAAATAGATTAATTTAACCTTTTATATCACAATTATGAAGAGAGTAGTTCTTTTTTCAATTTTCGCTCTGTGCATTTCAACCGTTGTACTGGCTCAAAATTTAAACAAAGCTTATTCCGCAATGGAAGAAGAGGATTGGGAAGTTGCTCTCAGCATTCTTGAACCCATCATTCAAAAAAAACCAAAAAACTATGAAGCGAAATTCTTGGCAGCCATATGCCATACTGAGCGCTATCGTTTAGATGAGGCCATTACCTTGTTCTCAGAAGCAACGGCTTATGCTAAAGAGACTTCGTATTTTTGGGTAAAATTTGCTACCGCTTATTTGCTTAATGAAAATGTAGAGGACGCGGAACGAACTATTAGAAAAGCACGACTGCAAGATTTAGACGATTTCTTAAAGCCTGATTATCTTTTGATCAGTAACAATATTCAAAATGCGAAGAAATTTTTGCCTAACCCCAATGATGTAATTATCAAGAATCTTGGTCCAAATATAAATACGGAGGGTAACGAGTATAGCCAAGTGGTGACAGGAGACCAAAGAGGTATATTTTTTACTGCAAGGAGAAAGGGGTCTGCAAAGGTAGCCGATGATGGAGAAGCTTATGAGCAGGTTTTAACAGCTGATATGAACGACATTGATGAATGGGACAAGGACAGTCCACTGATAGGCTTCTCAAGTGCATCGACCAATGAAGCGCCTATTCAGCTTTTCAATAACGACAGTACTTTGATTACTTTTTATGATGAGGATCTTTTTATCTCGCAAAAAAAGAAGGATGGTAGCTGGTCTAAGAGAGAGTCATTACCGATTAACTCTAAAAGATGGGATTCTCACGCTTACATTTATAATAATGGTAACTCCATGATCTATGCTTCTGATATTGATCATGAAATAGAGAATCTTGACCTTTATATTATGCAGAAGGATGCTGAAGGCAAATGGGGCAAGCCAAGAATGATAGAAGAGTTGAATACACCATTAAACGATGATGCACCATTTGTAGCAGGTGACGGTACTTTTTACTTTTCATCTCGTGGACATGATTCTATGGGTGGCTATGATATTTTTAAGACTACTTATGATAGTGCTACAAATAGATTTAGAGCTCCAGAAAACATGGGTGCTCCTTTTAACTTACCAAACGATGATACTTTCTTTACTCTTTATGGAAAATTTGCCTACTTATCTTCTAGTAGACCACAGGGTTATGGTCAGGTAGATATCTATAGAGTTCTGATGTTTAACAAGTCTCAGATTCAAGGTAAATTCCTAGAATGTGATGGAGTGACTCCCGTAGCTAACGCCAAAATAAGCATCGTTGGAGAGGATTCTGAAATTATGACCACGACAACAGATAAGAACGGGGTTTATAGAATGGTAATGCCAATTGAAAGGTCATTTGGTTTGCGAGCCGAAACCGAAGGGGATGTTATTTATGAAAAGCAACACACTATTCGAGTGCTTTTTAGAGATGAATTTGATGTAGATCAGAACTTTTATGTGGGTTGTGATAAAAATGATGCTACTATTTATGTTAAAATGATCAATGGTTGGGATCTTGACCCAACAAATTTACCTGTGGCACCACCATTAATAGAAGGTATTGTAGCAAAAGAAATTATAGAGGCTGAACCTGTTGTGGAAGTAATTGTACCTGTAGTAGTCACAGCAGCAGTACCTGTGGTAGTATCAGCACCAGTAGTAGAGCCTAAAAAAGAGGTGGTAATTGCTGCCCTGCCGGTTAAAAAAGAAATTGAATTACCGAATGTGTTTTTCAATTTTGATAGGCACACAGTTAAATCCGAGTTTTTCCAAAGACTGGATGAGGCCGCTCAATTGTTAAGAGAAAATAGACATATGCGTATTATGGTGGCGGGTCACACAGATGCTTATGGTACAAACCCTTATAACGTGGCCCTTGGCGTGAGACGTTATACAGAAGTTTATCAGTATCTCATTTCTAAAGGGGTTAATGTTGATCAAATGGAAGTGAAAACTTTCAGTGAAGACACGCCAATTTCAACAAATAGAACGATATCAGGTAGGGCATTCAACCGCAGAGTTGAACTATCTTTTATAGAGAAGTAATTTTAAGTAAAAAATTAGATCATAAATAAGAAGGCCAATCATTTGATTGGCCTTCTTATTATATTATTGGGTTTCACGCTATAATGCTATGCTTATTCAGAATTATATTTGCTTTAGAGTAGAAAAATATACTTCACGATAGTACCTTCTCAAAGGTAAATACCAAATAACCAGACGATCACACCGTTAATACGGAATGATCTAGCTACCTTTGCTGCTCATTTAACAAATTATTATTGAATACTTTTAAACAACTAGGGCTTTCTCAATCGTTAATTGAAGTCCTTGATCAAATGGGGTTCGATACTCCAACACCTGTCCAGGAACAGGCAATCCCAATGCTGTTGCAAAATGATCCAACAGATTTCATTGGTTTAGCTCAAACAGGAACAGGAAAGACAGCTGCATTTGGGCTTCCATTAATTGACTTGATCAATACGGAAGATCCATCAACTCAAGCCATTATAATGGCTCCAACACGTGAATTAGGGCAACAAACAGCACAACAAATTGTAAGTTTTGCTAAAAATAATAGAGCCCTTAATATTGAAGTGGTTTATGGTGGCGCGGCCATTATGAATCAAATTAAGGCGCTAAAGAGACCAACACAAATTATTGTGGCCACTCCGGGCAGATTAATTGATTTAATCAAAAGGAGAGCAGTGAAATTAGACAACGTTAAGTACGTAGTACTTGATGAAGCTGATGAAATGCTTAACATGGGTTTTAAGGAAGATATTGATGAAATTCTTTCTCATACCCTAGAAAGCAGAGTCACTTGGCTTTTCTCGGCAACTATGCCGAATGAAATTAGAAGGATTGTCAGCAAGTACATGAAAAACCCTCTTGAGGTTGCTATCAATACTAAAGAGAAGAGTAATAAAGATATTACTCATAAATATGTAATCACTAAAGCTTCTAACAAACTGCCTGCGCTAAAAAGATTTATGGATAGCCAGCCAGACATGAGAGGAGTTATGTTTTGTCGTACAAAACGTGAAACTCAAGAGATTGCTGACGAACTAGGTCAAATGGGCTATGGAGTAGAGGCCCTTCATGGCGATTTATCTCAGGCGCAGAGAGATGCGGTAATGAAGCGATTTAAAACGCGCTCTATGCAACTCTTAATTGCTACAGATGTTGCTGCAAGAGGAATTGATGTTAGCGATTTAACACACGTACTCCACCATACTTTTCCAGATCAATTAGAAAGTTATACCCACAGGAGTGGTAGAACTGGACGTGCCGGAAAAAAAGGAGTCTCTTTGGTTTTTATTAACCCAAGAGAAGGCAGAAAAATTTCTCAACTAGAAAGCAGAATTAAAGTAACTTTTGAACGCATAGAAGTCCCTACAATTGATGAAATAAAATCAAGCAGGATCAACAACTGGGCGAATCTAATTATTAACACTAAGATAGATGATCAGTCTGAGGCAATTTTAGGCCAATTGACTAGTCGATTTAGTGAATTGAGTAAAGAGGATATCCTTAAGAGACTAATCACTAGCCAATTAGACCATATCATGGTGCCTGGTGAAGATGCTGATCTTAATGAGACACATGGTGGCTCGCCAGAAAGACGTGAAACAGGTGGTTTTAATCGCTACTTTATCAACGTTGGCTCCATCGATGGTATGACCAATGCCGATATGGTTCACTTCTTGGCAGATACTTCTGGTATTGACCGTAAGTATTTTGGAGACCTTTCACTTCAGAAAAACTGTTCATATTTTGACGTGGATGGGACGCAAGACAAAACACTTTCTGATAGCTTTAAAGGTACAGAAATCGAAGGCCGAAGCATCCGAGTGAATCGTGATGACGAGGGTAGACCAAGACCTAGAAGAACAGATTCTTTTTCTAGTCCGAAATTTAGTTCTAATAGAAGTGGTGGAGATCGTAAGCGACCTGATAGAGATTTTGGTAGTAGTAGACCAAAGAGAAGAAGGAGATAGACTTTTCTTTACAGCACCAATTCCTCAACCGAAAAACAGAAGCCAGCTCAAAAGAGTTGGCTTTTTTTATAAATAGCTTGATTAATCATCATTAAGCGAAAGAAATGTAAAGTTTAACCTCCAAGTCTAAACCTTTTGACGATATTAAGCCTGGCTTAAGAGAATATAGGTTGATATTGGTTGAATATCCGTATCAAAGTTGCTCTCTTTTTTAAAGACTAAAATGAATAAACAGATCATAAAAGATGCTAAAGACCATATTTTCTATGAGGCGGAAATCGATCAGAAAATGGGTTGGATCTACATCAATTGGGTAGGAGATGTAAGTCTTGACGATGTGAAAAGAGGGTCAGAGGCTTTTTTAGACCTATTGGCCATTTCTAAAGCCAAAAAATTGCTAAATGACAACTCTTTACTTACGAGTAATTTTTTGGAGATCAATGATTGGATAGAAAAGAACATCATTCCGAAAGCAGTGGATCTTGGTCTGCATTACTTTGCTCATATTTTATCTCCTAAATTTATAGCAAGATTCTCCGGTGTGGACTTAGGACTAAGGGTTAAGCCAATAGAATTTCAGGCGTTTAAATCGAGAGACAAAGCAGAAAAATGGCTTGCTTCGAAATAATCAATTTTCTGAGCGGAATCTCTTCTGTTTTAAATTGAAATTCCCTTATTTCATATAAGATTTAAAACAACGAAAATGAGATCACACGAAATAGATTATGTATTGCATGGTGATGACATGCAAATGGTAGAAATTGAACTAGACCCACAAGAAACCGTAATTGCCGAAGCTGGTGCTATGAATTGGATGGAAGATAACATCGACTTTCAGGCTAAAATGGGAGATGGATCAGAACCGAATGCTGGCTTTTTCGGTAAATTAATGTCAGTAGGTAAGCGAGTACTTACAGGGGAATCTATTTTCATGACGCATTTCACTAATCATGGTAATGTAAAACGCAGGGTTACATTTGCAGCCCCTTATCCTGGTAAGATTGTCCCAATTGATTTACAAGAAACGGGTGGTCAAATTATTTGTCAGAAAGACGCGTTTCTCTGTGCCGCATTGGGTACTAAAGTAACAATAAGCTTTAGTAAGCGCCTAGGTGCAGGTTTTTTTGGGGGAGAAGGTTTTATTCTTCAGAAACTCGAAGGGGATGGTATGGCATTTATGCACGCTGGTGGTACTGTTGTAAGAAGGGAATTACGAGGTGAAACCCTGAGAGTAGATACAGGCTGTATCGTTGGCTTTTCTCCAAGCATTGATTATGATATTCAAAGGGCTGGAAATTTAAAGTCGATGTTTTTTGGTGGAGAAGGCTTGTTTCTAGCTACTCTAAGCGGCACAGGAACTGTTTACTTACAAAGCTTACCATTCTCAAGATTGGCAGATAGAATTATCGCTCACGCCCCTAGAGCTGGCGGCTCATCTAAGGGTGAAGGCTCCGTTTTAGGTGGATTAGGAAGATTGATTGATGGTGATAGATAATTTTTGAAATCACTTTATATTAAAAGATAAAAAAACACCTGTCAGGATGATGAAATCCGTCAGGTGTTTTTTGTTCAGCAAATACTAGATTAAGCGATTGCTAGCGAGTTCGGGTAAAATTTTATTGGGCTGCTGTGCACTAGGTTTCTTTTAAGCTGAAAATAAAAGACGGGTCCAAGAATTGGCATCATTAAGATCAGGGTAAGTAATAGTGTTGACATTGTTGGGTTTTTAAATCTAGCCCTAGGGTTATCAATAAGCGCCCAAATCCATAAAGTAGCTGTTAATATTAAAAGACTGGTCATTAGGGCACTTTGTATAATTTTTAGCTTCTGCTTAACCTTCAACGCTTTATCCTAATCATGTAAAATGCTGGCACTTAAAGGCAGAGACACCACAGCGATAATCAAAGTAACGCTGAGTAATTTATTATGAGGAAAGACGGCTAATCCTTTCGGAAAGGTTACTATGACCCCCTTTTTAGCCACCATCTACTCAACTTTTTCTGAGCTTTAGGGGTACATTGGTTTTTTCTAAAGTGGATGACTGCCTTGAGTTCTTCATCTCTATTTTACTTGATTTTATGCTCTCATACTAAAAAGTCAAATCTTCATCTGGGGTATTGTAGAGCAGAAATGTGTAGCCTTCCGATAAGCCATTTGACGCTACATAATTTAAAACTGTGTTCAACTCTGACAGCGTCAATTCAATACTGTTGGAATCTGCGGCTCTTTTTAAATGACGGGTTACGTTTTGCTTTAGAATGATATTGCTGTAAATCCTAAAACTGGCCAAAAACACTAAGCATACAAAGAGGATGCTCACCACTATTTTCCCATAATTGAAAAGAGTTTTTCTTTAAAAAGAAGAGTGGATAGAGGGACATTTTAAATCATAAAGCGATGTCATTTGGCAGAGGTCTTTTGATAAATCTAATTGAGGGCCATTTAGTTTTCAATTCGAATCATTATCACAAATCGCAGGTTCGGCACAATAGCATTAAGACTGATTCCCTAATTTTATGTCAGCATCAATTTGATCTCGAAGACTATTTATCGTAATCTCCAAATCATTCTAGCAATCTAAATTAAACACTATATAATCAATATTGACTTTTAACAGCTCTTAGAATTTGTGGTTTTTAGAGAGTAAAAATTTATCAATAGGCTCGGCACTTACCCATGTTCTATGGGTCATAAGGTTTTTGATCAGTGCGGGTGGAAGCATCGTTCCAAAACAATAAATATGAGCATCTTCAAGATCATTTGGCCATTGGTAGGGTCTTCCATAAAGCTGTAGAATATTTTCTCTCAATGTATCCTTCTTTATCAGGTTGAAACCTTGGGTCTTTAAGTTGTCAAATGCTTTAGTGTTTTCAAGAAAAGTGGTGGTTGTCCTAAATTCGCATACGAGAAATTTAACGTATTAGGGTGCTGTAGTGGGTTTTTATAAGCGTTAAGCACAGCTTTGCTGGCATTTTGCTCCACCTTATAAAAAGAGGTCTTGAATTCAATGTCGTTAGGATCAGAGGTTAAATTATTCCGCATTATTTTAAGAATATCCAACTCCATACTTTTGTCTTGTTGCTCGATATTCCAATGGTTTACTTGAAGGGCAAGCAGAATTCCTATCATCACTAAAGCGATTTCGCTAAAGGCGTAGATAAGGTATGTGGTGAATTTATTGTCGGCCAACATTCTTGGGTGAATTATTCTAAAGAATTTTATCATTGGTTATCGGTTGGTCAGAATGAGGTAGAGGTCATTTGTGCTGGTAAGTTTTTCAAAACTCTATTAATAACCTACAGATCGGCTTGAGTATAATTAACTAAGTTAACTTATCTACCACCTCAAAATCATTCATCTCAACTGTAATCAATAAATTGTATCTTCATCAATGAACCCTACCACCATGAAGCAATTTATTTTATCAGCCTGCCTTGCTGTAATGATTATAGCCTGCCAACCTGCTCCTAGCTACGACATTATTATCAAAGGCGGTACCGTCTATGATGGTAGCACAGAACCACCCCAACAGACCGATATTGCCATCAATGGCGACCAAATAGTAAAGATGGGTGATTTGTCTAAAGCAAAGGCAACTCGGGTAATCGAAGCCAATGGTATGGCGGTTTCTCCAGGTTTTATTGATTTACATGCTCATATTGAATCTATCATGAAGCTTCCCGCTGCTGAAAGTGCAGTAAGGCAAGGCGTTACTACGGTGCTCGGTGGGCCTGATGGAAGAGGGCCTTCACCTATGAAGGCTTACCTCGATTCGCTTTCTACTTTTTCTCTAGGGATCAATACAGCATACCTCACCGGCCATAATACAATCAGAAGAAGGGTAATGGGAACAGAAAACCGAGCACCTAACAACGAAGAATTAGAGGACATGAAAGCCATGGTGCAAGAAGCTATGGACCATGGCGCTTTTGGTATTTCTACTGGCTTGAAATACGTACCAGGCTCATTTTCTAAAGTAGACGAGGTCATTGCTTTATCAAAGATTGCTGGCGAAGCGGGAGGGATTTATACTTCACATTTAAGGGAAGAAGGGCTTGGACTTTTAGAGGCGGTGCAAGAAGCGATTATGATCAGTCGTGAAGCTAATATTCCAGTTGTACTCACCCACCACAAAGCCATTGGTAGACCTATGTGGGGCAAGACTGTGCAAACGCTTCAAATGGTGGATTCGGCTCGAAACCTTGGTTTAGATATTATGATAGACCAGTATCCGTACACCGCTAGCTCAACTGGTTTGTCGGTTTTAATACCCACATGGGCCATGGCGGGGGGGGATTCGGAGTTCAAAAAACGATTGGACAATCCAGCGACTAGAAAAAAGATAGTAGAAGAAATCACGTTCAATATCGAGTATGATAGGGGTGGAGCTGATTTAGAAGTAGTTCAGTTTGCATCGGTAAGCTGGAAACCCGATCTAAATGGAAAAACATTAAAAGATTGGGTAATAGAAAGAGGATTAGAGCCCACCTTTAGCAATGGTGCGGAGTTGGTGATTGAAGGTCAATTGAATGGTGGCGCTTCTTGTATTTTTCACGCCATTAACGAAGAAGATGTAAAACGTATAATGCAGCATCCTATGACAATGATTGCTTCTGATGGTGGACTTTTACAACCCGGGGTAGGGCATCCACATCCACGTGGTTATGGCACTTTCCCCAGAGTCTTGGGACATTATGTAAGAGAAGAAGGTGTTTTGGATTTACAAACTGCTTTAATAAAAATGACTTCGCTTCCTGCAGATCGGCTGGGCTTAAAAGACCGCGGCTATTTGAAAGAGGGTATGAAAGCGGATATCACTATTTTCGATCCGAATACGGTGAAAGATATGGGTACATTCGAAGAGCCTCATCAATATCCGGTAGGCATTGCATTTGTTCTGCTTAATGGCCAAGTAACGGTAGCCGAAGGTGAGTTTACAGCAGTGAGGGCTGGTAAAGTGCTCAGGCGGAATTAGGGGAGATTTACAAATTAAGAATGTTGATTTACGATTTTTGATCTTCGATTCAGCAATCGCAATTTTAGAGATAGTAACAACTCAGAAATAATCAATCCTCAGGTTTTCTGAGTCACTAATTTCTTGGCCGCGGCTAATGGATTTGAAGTATAGGGGAATAAGTTTGTGTCAAGAAATGAATAACTCCATTAAAAATACTGAACACGCAACCTTAGCACAAAGCAATAAAAACTGATTATCAAACAAAATAATTTAAGCACAAAAAAATGCGTAAATCTATCTTCACTCTATTTTTAAGTTTACTTTGTTTAGTAGGGTTTGGGCAGTCTGTTCAAGAAATTGCTGATCAGAAGTTAAAAGCCTTTGTTGCATCGAGTCAAGTACCAGGGCTAAGTGTTTCGGTTTCGCAAAAAGGCGAATTGGTATTTTCGAAAGGCTATGGTTTTGCTGATGTTGGTCGCCAAATCCCTGTTGATCCCGCGAAAACAAGGTTTAGAATTGGTAGTGTCTCAAAAACGCTAACAGCGGCAGGTTTAGCTTGGCTTTATCAAGGCGATCAAATCGATTTGGATATACCAATTCAGAAGTATGTCCCTACTTGGCCAAAAAAGGAATATGAAATTACCCTTAGGCAATTAGGTGGCCATTTGGCAGGAATCAGACACTATAAGGGTAATGAATTTCTAAGCCAAGTGCATTATCCTTCGGTGTCCGATGGACTGTCCATTTTTATGAATGATCCTTTGATCAACAAGCCTAGGACCGCTTATTCGTATTCAAGTTATGGTTGGAATTTGATTGCAGCAGCCATGGAAACGGCCAGTGCTGGGGGCATGTTTCTTCAAACCACAGACTTTCTTGAATTCATGCAATCTAATGTTTTCATCCCCCTTGACATGACCAATACCTCTCCAGAACAAGTGGATGAAGGTATTCCTAACCTTACCCGTTTTTACCAAATGAAAGAAGGTAAAGTAGTTTTAGCACCTTTTGTAGACAATAGTTACAAATGGGCAGGAGGTGGTTTTGTGGGCACAACCGAAGACCTTTGCAAATTTGGTCAAGCGCACATGATGGGTGGTTTTTTAAGCCAAGCCGTGCTCGATGAATGGATGACTTCTCAAAAGACAGCAGATGGAAAGGAAACGAATTATGGAATAGGCTGGAGTACTTATAAAAGACCAAGTGGTCTCACTTTCTACGGTCATAGTGGTGGTTCAGTGGGAGGAATAACCTTCTTTATGATTCATAAAGAAACTCAAACGGTTTTTGCCATTACAGGGAATATGGACCCACTAAATTATGATGGACTTCAGTTTGAGCTAATGGAAATGTTTGTGAAAGGGAAATAGTGAGGTGTTTATCTAGAGCCAATGGGGTTAAATATATCTTCTGATGGTTTATCAATAACCTCATGCTTTAGTCGGAGGTTATTTTGGCTAAAGCCATGGCCGTGTGGTTTGGATTTACAAGGAAACGGGATAAATCCCATTTCTATTAATTGAGATGGGTACTCT
>JBLIES010000070.1:0-15565 GCA_047633135.1 Roseivirga sp. | reverse complement strand
CATATAAGATTCTGCCATGACTACTGTTTTTTTAGTGTTCGTATTTTATTTTAGTTGGAAGTCAGTCACCGGAAGACCGAGGCCTGACGACCGTTATTTCTTTTATCTTATTCTTACATGTTGACATCATGTTCATTACGCATGATGCCATTCCTCTGAGCTCCTCTAATAGTCGTTCTTATCGCTAAAATCGTCCATTAATAAGCCTTTCGTTTTATCGATTAGGCCCTTGAAGAAATCAGAACTTTTCTTTGCGCTCTTCATCGTCTTTTTACCTGTCGCCACCTGATTTTCCATGTATCGGTTTTCTCGCTCATCTAAAGCCCTAAAGCCTGAAAGTACTAGCCCCACAGTAGTGGCATACATTGGGCTCTTGACCACCTCCACCTTACTTTTGCCTAAATGCTCGTTCGGATAGCCTATCCTTGCATCCATACCCGTCATGTACTCGAACAATTGCTTTACATATGCCAATTGTGAGCCACCACCGGTGATTACTAATCCGCCAGCCAATCTACTTGCATAACCAGAAGTAATAATCTCTGCGTGCACCAGTTCAATAATTTCTTCCATCCTCGCCTCTACAATGTGCGCCAAGTTGCGGATAGAAATTTCTTTAGGTGGCCTATTGCGTAAACCAGGAATCGACACAATCTCGTTAGGGTTTGCCTCTTCTGCGATGGCCTTTCCAAATTTCGTTTTCAGCAGTTCCGCCTGGTTCTGCATTACTTTGCAACCCTCTTTAATATCAGTGGTAATAATATTGCCACCAAAAGGAATGACCGCTGTGTGTCTTATAATATTGTCGTGGAAAATTGCGATGTCAGTAGTTCCACCACCAATATCTACAAGGCAAACGCCAGCCTCTTTTTCTTCATCGCTCAACACTGACATGCTTGATGCCAATGGCTCAAGAATTAAGTTTTCAATTTCTAAACCTGCTCTGCGAACGCACTTATTTATATTCCTTATTGCGTTGGTTTGGGCCGTTATTACATGAAAATCTGCTTCCAGTTTAACGCCAGACATTCCTACAGGATCTTTAATATCCTCCTCATAATCCACGATATAATCTTGTGGCATTACATGGATGATTTCACAACCCGGAGGCATCACAATTTTGTGAATATCACTCGCAAGTCTGTTAAGGTCGGCCACAGTAATTTCGTCCTCTACTTTATCTCGGGTAATTACTCCGTGATGAACAGAACTTTTAATGTGCTGACCCGCAATCCCTACATTGACTACATTAATTTCGATTCCAGATTGTTCGCTGGCTTCGGCAATGGCCTTTTCGATGGCCACCACAGTTTTGTCAATGTTGGTTACTATTCCGCGAATTACTCCATCAGAAACGGCCTTACCCATTCCTAACACTTCGAGCTTTCCGTACTCATTTTTGGTGCCCACTATCACACAGATTTTGGTGGTTCCAATGTCTAATCCGACAACTATTTTATCCTCGTGCATGGCGTTTACTCTTTTTTCTTAATTCGATCGATCTTAGTACTCTTATTGACTTATCAAATCACTCGCAGATGATTTGATCCTTGTATTCTACGTTTACTCTACTATATGTATTCCAACCTTTGGTTGGCATAATTTCTTTGAAGAAAATTTCTAACCTTTTAAATTTATGTTCGACATCGTCTGCTCTACCAAACTCTAACCTCTGTCCTCCTACTTGAGGGATCATCACAATTTTACCTTGACTATTGACATCGATTTGGGCAATCTGCATGCTCCAAAAGTGATCTTCGTTGATGAAATTGACAAGATCAAAAAGCTTCTGATCATATTCGTTTTCTGATACGTTGACCCTTTCAATCAAATCGGTCATGTAGCTCCCAGAAAGGACGACCACGCGCGCTGTGTACTTTCTCGAAGTAGGGAGCACTGCACCATCCTCACCTAAATAACCGTGTTTACCATTACTGGCAATAATCCTAGCGATTGGCTTGTTCTGTGTCGCCTTGATCACCAAATGCCCTGTGAGGTCACGAAAGACTTGAGCATCTTTTATAAAGCTGTGTTTTTCTATTCTAGCTTCTATTTCTTTCAGGTTGACTCTGCCCATGGCATCACCAATAGTAGAGTCTCCCCTTTGCTGAATCATCAAAGACATCACATCCTCCTCGTCTATAAAGAAGTTTTCATAAGTGTTTTCAATGCTGACCTCGATGTCCGCTAAGTTATAGCGCAGGTCTCTCTTATCGATAAAGCTGATCATCGAAAAAAGGAGTATCACAGCACCTATGACCCCTATTACCCTCCACATGTTCTCTTTTGACTTCATAGCAACTCCGTTTTAATAGGTTCAACTAATTTGTCTATATCGCCAGCGCCTATAGTGAGCAGTACTTCTGGTTTCCAAGATTTTATTAACTCAATCAATACATCCTTTTTACAGACTGCCTTTTTTTCAACTTGAATATTCTCTAAAAGTAATTCAGAAGAAACTCCTTCGATAGGCAGTTCTCTTGCTGGATAAATGTCCAACAGGATCACTTCGTCTGCCATGCTCAAACTTTCAGAAAATCCTTCGGCAAAATCTCTAGTTCTGCTGTACAAATGAGGCTGAAAAACAGCTGTTATTTTCTTATTTGGATATAAGTCCCTTACTGATCTTAGCAGCGATTCCAATTCTACAGGATGATGTGCGTAGTCATCGATAAAGACGAGGTCTTGGGATTTGATAATGAACTCAAATCTTCTTTTCACTCCTTTATAGGTACTAATGCCTTCTTTAATAGAGTCATCATCGGCTCCAAAGTATTGAGTAATAGCGATAGCCGCCATTGCATTCTCTACATTGTGATAGCCCGGCACGTTAAGTCTAATGCCTTCAATCACCTTTTTACCATCAGCATAGTCGAAAACGAATGTGGCATCTTCTATTCTTAAGTTATTGGCAGTAATGTCGGCACCTTGAATGGCGTAACTCATGTGCTCAATTCGACCACTGTCTCTTAAAATTTCTTCAGCAACACCCTGCTTCGCGAAGAGCTTTCCTTTGTTCTCGATACTGCTTACAAAGTCAGCGAAAGATTCTTTCAGCGCATCTTTATTGCCGTAGATATCAAGGTGATCAGCATCAATGGCTGTAACCACTGCAACATTTGGCTTTAGCGATAAAAATGAACGATCAAATTCATCTGCTTCAATTACAGCAATTGAATTTTTCTGCTCATTCATGATCATGTTAGTGCCGTAGTTGGTCGCTATGCCGCCTAAGAAACCAGTGCAATCAATGCCAGCTGTTTTCATAAGGTGAACAATCATTGAACTCGTAGTTGTTTTGCCATGTGTACCTGCTACGGCCACACTGATCATGTCTTTTGTAATGAGGCCAAGTACCTGAGAACGTTTCATCACTGTATATCCTTCTGCCTGAAACCAATTCCACTGAATATGCCCTTTAGGAATCGCGGGGGTATAAATGACAAGCGTATCTTCTTTCAAAGTTTTAACCTTCTGATCGATTAAATCGAGATTATCTTCGAAATGAACCAAGATTCCCTCTGCTTGTAATTGTTTAGTTAATACAGTTTCGGTTTTATCGTAGCCAGACACCGCTTTTCCATTGTGCTTAAACCACCTGGCCAAAGCACTCATTCCGATCCCTCCGATCCCTAGAAAATACACGCTATGTATGTCGTTTAACTTCACTGAATCAACTTTACTATTTCGTCTACTATATCTTCTGCTGCGTTTGATTTTGCTAATGCTTTGATTGCAGCACCTAATTTTTCTTGCTCAGCCTGATTGTTGATCAAGGCAATTGCCCTGTCAATTAATGCTTCTCTGGCGTCTGAATCCTTTACCAAAAGCGCGGCCTCCTTCTCTACTAAGGCTTTTGCATTTTTGGTTTGATGATCTTCAGCCACATTAGGTGAAGGCACAAAAATCGTAGGCTTGCCAGCAATGCTGATTTCTGATACTGATAAAGCCCCAGCACGAGAAACAACGACATCTGCAGCAGCGTATGCCATGTCCATTTCTTTCAGAAATTCAAAAAGTAAGACCCCCTTTGTGTTACCAAATTCTTTGAGCTTTTGCTCCATTTCAGCATGGTAGAATTTTCCGCACTGCCATAGCACTTGCACTTTCGCTTCCACCAATCTGGAAAGACCGAGCATCATGCTGTCGTTCAAGGTTCTTGCCCCTAAACTACCGCCTAGTATTAATAGCACTGGTTGTTCGTTCAATTTAAAATGAGCCAAGGCAGCCTTCTTTTTACCCGACAAATCAAGGATATCTTTTCTTACTGGATTGCCTGTAAAGACAATCTTTTCAGCAGGAAAAAACTTCTCCATCTCTGGATAGGCAACACAAATTTTCTGCACCCTTTTGGATAAAATCTTATTAGTGAGGCCGGCATAAGAATTCTGTTCTTGTATTACCGATGGTATCCCTTTTCTGGTAGCCACTCTTAATAATGGGCCACTGGCATAACCACCAACACCAATTACCGCATGCGGCTTAAATTTCTTTATGATGCCAGCACTTTTCATAAGGCTGTTGATCACTTTAAAAGGAAACGATAAATTATCTAAAGTCAACTTTCGCTGTAAGCCACTGATCCAGAGACCAATAATCTTGTAGCCAGCTTCTGGCACTTTTTGCATTTCCATTTTACCTTCGGCACCGACAAAAAGAATCTCAGCATCACCAAACCTTGCCTGGAATGCATTGGCAATGGCTATGGCAGGATAAATATGTCCGCCAGTGCCGCCACCGCTAATTATGATTCGATATGGTGTTTGCGTTGCTATGATTAATGTGCTTTAGCTGAATTCTTTATATCGCCTGTTAAGGCCGAAAAATCTTCTTGTTCTCCACGGCTTACACTTAGGACAATACCTAGCGCTAAGCCTGTGAATAATAATGAGGTTCCCCCCATACTTATCAATGGTAAGGTTTGACCCGTTACTGGTCCAAGCCCTACGACTACTCCAATATTGACCAAGGCTTGAATTACTATGGCAAAACTCAGTCCTGCCGAAAGTAGTCCTCCAAAAGCCCTATCGCTATTCGCTACGACTCGCATTCCTCGGTACAATAAAACGAGGTAAAGAAAGAGTACGAATACGCCTCCAATCATCCCATATTCTTCAATAATGATTGCATACACAAAATCAGAATAAGGATATGGAAGGAAGTTTCTTTGATCACTTTTACCTGGCCCTTTTCCTATTATCCCTCCAGTTGCAATGGCGATATAAGATTGCTGCGCTTGATAGGGCACTTCCTCTTGGCTCATAAAATCTGTCACTCTGCTTATTGCAGTTCTGCCCCTTTGACCAAAACTAATGGCAAGCACTCCTACAAAAACACCTACTACCACAAGCATTGCCAAATATTTAGTCGGAACCCTTCCGATGAATAGCAATAACATGCAGGTTAAAAAGAGCAGTATAGCCGTAGAAATATTAGTCATGGCGATTAATCCGCAGATTGTTCCACACCAGGCTAACATTGGAATCAATGACTCTTTAATACTTGTGATATTCTGCTGCCTTTTGGCCAACATTCCTGCCAAGCCAGCAATCAAAGCCATTTTGGCTAAATCCGAAGGCTGAAATTGGAGTCCTATAAAAGGTAATTCAATCCAACGTGATGCCTCATTGAAACTAGAACCATATAGCCAAGTATAAAGCAATAAGGGAACGGAGATGAATAAGGCGTAACGGGTTATCTTGGAATAATATCGATAATCAATTTTATGGGCTATCCACATGACCACTAAAGCCAGCACCACCATAACGGTATGTCTGATGAGGTAATATTCTGTGTTACCTCCCATTTGCTTGTAGGCCAAAGAGCCTGTAGCACTGTACACCACAAGAATACTGATCACCGAAAGGCAAAACACTACCATCCAGATGACGGGGTCACCTTGTAGATGTTTATCGGTCCAATCTTTAATCTTAATCACTGTTTCTTTTTTAGATTTTTGCTTTACGCTTGCTCGTAGTCGTTCATTTTCAATACTTATACAATTTTCTATATGGCTAAGACCAATTTTCTAAATTGATCGCCACGGTCTTCATAATTCTTGAATAAATCAAAACTTGCACATGCCGGAGAGAGTAAAACTGTTTCTCCTGGCGCGGCTATTTCCTTTGCCATTCTTATGGCCTTAATCAAATCATCAGTTGCTTTTATGATAGGAACAACATTTTCGAAAGCTGTAAGAAGCTTCGAATTATCCTTTCCCAAGCAGATTAAGGCTTTGACCTTTTCTTCTACCAAAGCGTGAATCAAGCTATAATCATTGCCCTTGTCTACCCCACCCGCAATCCAGACAATTGGTGTTTTAAAAGCATCAAGTGCATAAAATACTGCGTCTACATTCGTGGCTTTTGAATCGTTGACGAATTCTACACCATCGATTTTGCGCACAGACTCTAATCGATGCGGGGCATTTTTAAAGGTTTTGAATCCTTTAATGATCGCCTCTTCACTTACTCCAGCCAATGAAGCGGCATAGCCTGCGGCCATTGCATTCTTCATGTTATGAAGCCCCTTAATTGAGATATCTGCTCTGGGGGCGGATACCTCAAAGTTGAAAGGGGTAAAAAACAACCTATCATATAATATCTCGGAAGCGTCTCCTCCGAGCGAGAAAGGATGAACTTTCAGGCCGCGAGCGGCTGATGAAATGTTCTTCCCGCTTTGGTGGTCATCCGTTGAGTAGACGGCATGACCTCCCAGGTGTACAAGGTGAAATATGCGCATCTTCGATGCGATATATTTTTCAAAGTCGTAATCATATCGGTCCAGATGGTCTGGGGTGATATTCAATAAGACTGCGATGTCTAACTTCAATTCATAGCAATCATCTAACTGAAAGCTGCTTAGTTCAAGCACATACCAATCGTGCATGTCTTCAATGACTTGGCGGGCAAAACTTTTCCCTACATTCCCTCCAATTCCTACATTCAAACCAGCCTCTTTAAGAAGATGGTAGGTCAATAGTGTAGTGGTTGTTTTACCATTGGTACCGGTAATACCGATCACTTTTGCGGCTGTGTATTTGGCAGCAAATTCTATTTCGCCAATAATTAAATTACCTCTTTGTCTTAGCTTTTTGATCAATGGAGCTGACTCAGGAATCCCTGGGCTTTTAATGACTAAATCACTTTCTAAAATTCTTTCTTCAGAATGCTTTCCACTTTCAAACTCAATATGATTGGCCAATAACTCTTGCGCATACTGATCCTTGATGACCCCATAGTCAGACACGAAAACATCGTAGCCCTTTGCTTTGCCAAGCAAAGCTGCTCCTGTTCCGCTTTCTCCTGCGCCTAGTATGGTGAGTCTTTTCTTCAAGCTTCTTATCAGTTATCAGTTATCAGTTATCAGTTATCACGAATTTTTTTCTAGTAAATCAGTTCCATAATTCCCTGATTTATTTCCCATGTTCCTCCCCTATGTGTCGGGGCTATTTCAGTATTTTGCCGTTTCACTGTTTTCTACCTCAGCTTCAGCGTGGCCAGTGTGATGATTGCTAGCAGAATGCCTACAATCCAAAACCTGGTAACAATCTTAGCTTCTGGTATTTCCATTTTTTGATAATGATGATGGAGCGGAGACATCTTAAAGATTCGCCTTCCTTCACCATATTTTTTTCTAGTGTATTTAAAATACCCCACCTGAATTATCACGGAGAGATTCTCAATCACGAAGATTCCGCACAAAACAGGAATCAATAATTCTTTTCTGAGCACTAATGCCAAAACCGCTATAATCCCCCCTAAAGACAAGCTGCCCGTGTCGCCCATAAAGACTTGTGCAGGGTATGAATTATACCATAAAAAGCCTACACAGGCCCCAACAAATGCGGTACAGAAAATCACCAACTCCCCAGAATTAGGAATGAACATTACATTCAAATAATCTGAGAAAATTGCGTTACCCGAGATGTATGCAAAAATTGCTAATGCTAAACCTATAATGGCGGATGTACCTGCTGCCAGACCATCAATACCATCAGTAATATTGGCCCCGTTTGATATGGCAGTAACAAAGAATATTACTACAAGAATGTAGATAGCCGCTGTAATCCACTCATTATCGGTAGGGTTGAAGTCATTATAATCTAGCTCGTTGCCCTTGACAAATGGGATGGTTGTTGTTGTAGATTTACTGTCGGTATATTGGGCGCTCTCTTGTGTGGCTATGCTTTGTTCTTGCACCACTGGATCGAACTCTCTCACAACCACGTCATCGCTAAAATACAATACGGACCCTACCAAAAGCCCAACTCCTACCTGACCCACAATCTTAAATCTTCCCGCTAAGCCCTCTTTATTCTTTTTAAAAACCTTGATATAATCATCCAAAAAGCCAATAGCGCCAAGGCTGATAGTGGTGACCAACAGCAGTATTACATAAGTATTTTCCAGTTTTGCGAATAACAAAGTAGGGATTACAATACCTGCAATAATGATGAGCCCACCCATTGTTGGGGTCCCCTTTTTCTGCATTTGACCTTCAAGACCAAGGTCTCTTATGCTTTCTCCTACTTGCTTTTTACGCAGTAGATTAATCAAGCTCTTGCCAAAAGTAATAGTGATGAGCAAAGACAAAAGTGTAGCCATACCTGCCCTAAAGGAGATGTACTGGAAAACACCAGCTCCGATCAGGTCAAATTCTCTATCTAAATAGTCAAATAGGTAGTATAGCATTCTTTTAGGTTTTAGACGTTAGATTCTTAGATGGGATCCATCTCTTACCTCTTCAATCGCATTTCATTTGTGTATTAGGTTCAACATTTCTTTAAGTACTTCTCTATCGTCAAAAGGAAATCGCTCTCCTTTGATTTCTTGGTAAGTTTCATGGCCCTTTCCTGCCACCAATATTATATCCTTGGGTTCAGCCATAGAACAAGCAACTTTAATTGCCTCTCTTCTATCTGCCATCACCAATGTCTTTTTATAGTTTGTAGGGCTTACCCCTTTTTGCATCTCTTCAATGATAGTTATAGGTTCTTCGAAGCGTGGATTATCTGAAGTAAGCACCACTTTATCACTAAGATTACAGGCTATCTTTGCCATTTCTGGCCTTTTGGCTGAATCCCTGTTGCCTCCACAGCCCACTACGGTAATCACTTTTTCGTTGCCTGTTCTAAATACTTTGATGGTTTTGAGTACATTTTCTAAAGCATCTGGAGTATGGGCGTAATCCACGATTGCAGTAATGCCAGTATTCGTAATTACTTGTTCAAAACGGCCAGGTGCCGTGTTGACTTCTGACATTACACGAAGCACTTCCTCTGAGGACTCCTCTAACAAGACAGCCGTACCATAGACTGCCATCAAGTTATAGGCATTGAAATCGCCTATTAATTTGAACCAAACGTTATGTCCAGCAACGTCCAGTTCTAAACCATTTATGGTATTGGATAAAATCCTAGCCTTAAAGTCGGCCATGGATTTTAAAGCATATCTATATTTAGACGCCTTGGTGTTTTGTAACATCACCATTCCTCTTTTGTCATCTGCATTTGTCAGCGCAAAAGCGGTGGATGGCAAACCATCAAAGAGCATTTTCTTCGCCTTGATGTACTCATCAAATGTTTTGTGGTAATCAAGGTGTTCGTGAGAAAGGTTGGTGAATATGGCGCCATTAAAGCTCAAGCCCGCAACGCGATATTGAACTATGGCATGAGAACTCGCTTCCATAAAACAATGAGTACACCCTTTAGCCAACATCTTAGCCAATAACTCATTGATTTGAAGTGCATCTGGTGTGGTGTGCGTGGCCACAATGACTTCATCATTGACTTGGTTGATTACTGTAGAAAGTAGGCCAACATTGTACCCTAATTTTCTAAATACTTGAAAAAGTAAGGTTACACAAGTGGTTTTCCCATTGGTCCCTGTGACCCCAACTAGTTTTAATTTCTCGCTTGGGTTATCGTAAAAGTTAGCAGCCATGATACCTAGGGCCTCGCTACTATTTTTTACTTCAACATAAGTGATGTCAGATTTTAAATTGATTGGAAGCTGCTCGCAAACAATCGCGATTGCACCTTGATCAATCGCTTGGTCTATGAAATCATGCCCATCAGACTGAGTACCCTTTGTAGCGATGAAAACAGTTCCGTTTTCAACTTTTCTAGAGTCAAAGGCCAGTGATTTTACATCAAGGTCTGTACTGCCAGCAGTTGATTGCAGGGAAACTTTATACAATATGTCTTTCAGTGCTTTCATCATCCCAACACAATTGAAATATTTGTTCCTGATGAAATTCGTTTCCCCGGACTGACCGATTGCCTTAGCACACGACCAGTGCCAGTAACCGAAACGTTCAATCCTTTATTCTCAAGTAAATAAAGAGCATCTTTTAGTGTCATTCCTTGCACATTCGGTACAACATTCCCCTCTAAATGATTTGCTCTCCAAGCGATAGCATTATTAACTACACCCGCTCGAACCCACTCTACATTTTCAGTATCTAAATGATTAGAGATTCCAAATTCATTCAACAACTCGTTCAACTCATCATATTTACCAGCCCTTATCACCGGAAAAGTGCCTTCTTCGGCTAAAAATTCTTTCGAAAAAGTATCATGAAGCCCTAAGTCCAAGGCGAAGATCATATCAGCAATCTCTTTGAAAACTGGTGCAGAAACATCGCCACCAAACCGGTTCCAACCCTCTGGGTCATCTATAACAACAATGGCAGAATAAATAGGCGCATCAGCTGGGAAATAACCTGCAAAAGAAGCGTAATAGCGTTGTTTGTAATAACGCCCGTTGATAAGCTTCTGAGCTGTGCCCGTCTTTCCTGCTATCTTGTAGTACTCATTTTTAATGTTTTTGGCCGTTCCTCTTTCAACCACACCTTCAAGCATGATTTTAAGTTTGTCTATCGTGGCTTCTGAGGCGATTCTCCTTTCAAGTGTTTTAGCTTCAAATTTCTCAACCGACCGATTTCCTTCCTTAATTTGATTCACAATGATTGGTTGGATCATTTTACCATTATTGGCCACAGCATTATAAAAAGCCAAAGTTTGAAGTGGTGTAATACTGGTTTCGTACCCTACCGACATCCAAGGCAAACTGACCTGACTCCATGATTCGTCATCAGCATTCTTTATATAAGGAATGCCTTCTCCCATCATTTGGAACCCTAGGGGCTTTCCAAAGCCAGTTGATTTGATCGCGTCTATGTATTTCTGTGGATTCTTTGAGAAGTACTGATCTACTAACTTGGAAACACCAACATTCGAAGATTTTTCGAAAACCTCCTGCACTGTTAGTTTACCATAACCTCCTTTATTAGCGCTTTGATCCTCCATTGTGCGGTCAGCAAAATCGTATGTACCATCTCCCGTATCCACCGAATCAGTTAATTCAATATTACTTTCCTCGAAAAGAGCCAGCATTGAGGCCAACTTAAAAGTTGAGCCAGGATCACTTAATCCTTGAACAGCATAATTGTAATCTTCTATATAATTGCCCTCTGTAGTTCTGGTAAGGTTTGACATGGCTTTGATTTCACCTGTCTTCACCTCCATCAAGACTACGCAACCGTAAGCCGCTTCGAATTTCAGTAATGATCTTAATAAAGCATTCTGCGCAACATCCTGAAGGTTAATATCAATAGTCGTATAAACATCTAGACCATCGTGTGGCTTTACATCAGACGCTGTATTCAAGGGTTTCCAATTACCCCCAGCCACTTTTTGATAAAGCCCTTGCCCATCTTGACCTGAAAGGAATCCATCAAAACTTTTTTCGATTCCAACTACTCCTCCGTCTTCGTTGATTGAACCGATGGTACGCTGGGCCAAAGTTCTAAAAGGGCGGTGACGTTCATCTCGTTTCTCAAAAATAACCCCGCCAATCATTCTACCTTTTCTAAAAATCGGCCAGCTCTCCATCTTCGCCTTATCTTGATAATTGATAAAATCATTATTGATGACGAGGTAACGCTTGCGAGACTGCCTAGCTTCCGTAATTCTCTTTTTGTAAACTGAAGCTGGTTGATCTAGATAAAAATTCGATAAAAGTTTTGAGAGAGAGTCGATACCTGACTTAAAGATTTTTTCGTCTGCCAGATAAGGATCAAACGAGACTCTATAAAATGGCAATGAGGTTGCCAAGAGGTCGTTACCTTGAGCGTAAATACTGCCACGCGTAGCTTTTATTATTTTATAGTCGAGGCCTATTTCTTCAGCCATTTCGCGCCACATGCTCCCCTCCACAAACTGGATATCGCCAATACGCCAAATGACCACCAAAACAAAGGCAATCACAGCTAAAAAAGCTATCCTTACTCTCAGTAATATGGATTGTTTAATATTCACTTTCGTCTATGACAATTTTATATGGCGGCTGCTTACTTTCTTCTAATCCTAGTGTTTTTACATTCTTGGCTACTTCTGACTGCTTACTACTAAACATATATTCAGCCTCTAGTGTGGTTACATCTGCCCTCAAGTCCTCTACTTCATTTTCCAATCGATCAATGTTACGATTGGCCTTTTCAGCATAGTGACTATTCCATACATAGATAATCCCCAAAACGACAGCAAAAACTACCTTAGGCAGGTACCTTACGGGAAAACTTGTCTCCAAATTCCCGAAGATTTTCAATTTCGAAATCAATCCAAAAAGCCCTGAGCCTGAGCTAGTTTGGTCCTTTTTTTTTGATCTAAATTTGTTTTCTGCCATTTAATTGGTCGTTTAAAAGATTGCTCCTCTACTTTCCGTTCTCAGGCCCCAGCCCGATTTTCTTTATACCCTTTCAGCAATTCGCAGTTTTGCGCTCCTTGCCCTTTTATTCATTTTTAATTCTTCCCCATTCGCTATTAATGGCTTTCTAGTGATCCCATTGAAGGGTTTTAATTGGTTTCCGAAGAAGTCCTTCTCTACTTCACCGAAAATCTTACCCTTACCGATGTAGTTTTTCACCATTCTATCTTCTAAAGAATGGTAAGACTCTACAACCAACCTTCCTCCAGGCTTTAACACATCTGCTGACTGAATCAGAAACTCTTCTAGCGCGCCCATTTCATCGTTTACTTCGATACGAATGGCCTGAAACACCTGAGCGTAGTATTTGTATTCTCTATGCCTAGGTGCCAGTTTATCGAGCAGTTGAATAAGGTCTGTTGTAGTTTTAAATGGTTGAGAAAAACGTTCTGAAACTATGGCAGCAGCCAATGTTTTAGCATTTCTGACCTCACCATACATACCCAGAATTTTATGTAAGTTTTCTTCTGAGTACTCATTTACAACTTCAGCGGCTGATAGCGGAGCATTAGTATCCATTCTCATATCTAAATCAGCCTCCGCTCGGGTAGAAAAACCACGAGAAGGCTCATCGATTTGATGCGATGAAATACCTAAATCCGCCAGAATGCCATCAACTTGCTTTACCCCATACAATTTGAGGTAACGCTTGACATGCCTAAAATTGGCTTGAACAAATGTGAAAGAACGATTTTGAATTTTTTCCGCATTGGCTTTGGCATCGCTATCTTGGTCGAAACCAAAAAGCCGCCCTTCGCTATTCAAGTGCTTCAAAATTTCGGTTGAATGTCCGCCACCTCCAAAGGTGACATCTATATAGGTTCCGCTAGGATTGATCGAAAGACCATCAACGCATTCCTTAAGCATTACTGGTATATGATATTCTGACATAGGTTTAATTATTCTTCTGCCAAAAACTTTTCTGCCATCTTGGAGTACTCGTTGGCGTCTTGAATCAAGTATTCTTCGTATTGGTCAGGGTTCCAGATTTCTATTCTATTTCCTAAGCCAACCAAAATCACTTCTTTTTCAAGACTGGCAAAGTCCATCATCCGTTTGGGAATATTGATTCTACCAGCTCCATCCAACTCAACATCTACATTTCCTCTAAAAAAACTGCGTTGGAATTTCCGGTAGTCTTCATTGAACTCATTCAATGATCGTACTCTCGAATAAATCTTCTTGTACTCAAGCATTGGATACAACACAAGACACGGCTCGAAACCGCGTCTCATCACAAGCTCCTGCGATGTATTATCCGGCAATGCAGCCCTTACCTTTGAAGGCAAAGCGAGCCTGCCTTTGGCATCGAGCTTACAGTCATATTCACTAGTAAAAAAAGACATTACACACCTTATTATTTACAAAAGTAAGATTTTTTCCCACAGTGCACCACTTTGACTCACTTTTTCCCACTTATTATGAAAAGTAGGGTTTTAGCTTCCGGAAAACAAGTGTCAGCCTAAAAATAATCAAAATTAAGGCAAGGCCATTACCAACATAAACTCATGATTACGTGATCATTGCAGCTCACAATCTATTGATTAAGGCGCCTCAGCCTGATAAAAAATGATACAAGCGCATTATCCAGAGTAGTTTTACTTCTGTGGGAGAAAGTGGGGTAAAAAGACTAAATAAGTGACGATTATAGACGGAAAACCTCTTGATTGTGCTGTCCCAACTGTGGTGGTGGATTTAAATCAACCTTAGCGATACCTTGGGCAGCAAATGTTCTTAAACCTGTGACGGAACCGGACTTCAAGAACCAATCATCAGCACCATGGTCAAGCGCTTGGTCAATGGTTTTGTAAACACCCGCTGGAATTTGATTTGAATGAAGCTTAGGTAACAAATCATCGGCTGATTGCTCTTTCATTTTTACAGTGAGTAACTGATTCAAAGCCTCTCTATGTACGACCCTTTGCTTGTTTGTTCTGTAGTTGTCTTCAATGGTGATACTTAACAAAACACAGAGGCGTTCAAACTGCTTGTCGTTTCCTATAGCCAGAATGATTTTGGTACCCTCTTTGGTTTCGAAAAGTTCTCCGTAGGGAGCGATATTAGGGTGAGCATTGCCTTGAGCTTTGGGTACATTCTTTCCCACTAACCAATTCGCTCCCTGATTAAGTAGAGAGCTAATAGCAACATCCATTAGAGACACTTCCACTAACCGGCCGTTCCCCGATTTGATTCTTTCAATTAACGCAACCAACAGCGCTTCTTTTAAATGATGGCCTGCTAAAAGGTCGATCATGGCAATGGGCATTTTCAAAGGTGAATCAGCTGCTTTGCCATTTATGCTCATAAATCCCGATTCAGCCTGAATAACCGCATCATAACCGACACGCGGATCATGGGCGCCATAACCCGTTATCTGTCCGTAGATCAACCTCGGGTTTCTTTCGTTCAATCTATGATAATCCATTCCTAGCTTTTCAGCGTCTCCTGGTTTATAGCTCGCAATTACAATGTCGGCCTGGTCTGTTAGTTGATAAATTTTTTGGCGCTCACTTAAATTACTCAAGTCGACTGTAACTGATTTCTTGCCCCAGTTAACTGAACTGAAATAAGCAGAGACCGTATTGTCTGGCTTTTCTGACTTGGCTAGCCATGATCGTGTAACATCACCAGAATTAGGGCTTTCTACTTTGATTACCTCAGCGCCTAGTTCTGCAAAAAACTGTCCTACGCTTGGCCCAGCTAAAACAGACGCTAACTCTATGATTTTCAAATCTTTCAATGACCCATTATTTTAATCAAGCTACGACCCGTTCAAAAAATAAAAAATAAGAGTA
>JBLIES010000069.1:0-15605 GCA_047633135.1 Roseivirga sp. | reverse complement strand
CCTAAAATTACAACCTTTACATCGTCAAAGTTACACCGATCGAATGCTCTGAAAATACTCATGCCACCAGGATATACCGTTTGAGATTGGTATTCGGCACGAACAAATTCAATCAGCTTGATGAAATATTCTTTTTCAAATTCATCAGATAACTCCCTTTTCCAGCTTTCGGCAATTCTTACGCTCATGGATTTTTCGTTTTTACAATTAGTATTTTTAAAACTAATCTATATCTTTAAATCTCCGAAGAAAAAGCAATAAATGATAGTAACAGCGGTAACAGAAGGCGTAAAAGTAAGTGTAGAGACTAGCTACCAACCAGAATATTCAAGTCCTGGTCAGTCGCACTTTGTTTTTACCTACCGTATCACTATTCAGAATGTCAGTGAAAATACGATTAAACTCCAGCGCAGACACTGGCAGATTTTTGATACAAATAATGAAATGCGCGAAGTAGAAGGCGAAGGAGTCGTTGGACAGCAGCCCACACTAGAAACTGGTGAAAAACACCAATATGTATCAGGATGTAATCTTCGCAGCGGAATTGGTAAAATGCGCGGTACATATTTGATGGAACGTATTTTGGATGGAAAGCAATTCGAAGTAATTATTCCTGAGTTTACCATGATTGTACCCTACCGCCTAAATTAATCACCTTGTATCAATTACTGGCTTTTATCAAATACTGGCTGTTGTCAGTAAATGATCATTCATTACACTCCCCATTCGTTTATAAATTTTATACCGAAATCATTAAAGACAAAGCCAATAAGCCAGAAAAAGCCGTTGAGGTACTTCGAAATCAATTACTAAAAGATCAAACGGTTATCGAAATCGAAGAAATGGGCGCTGGTTCAAGAATGAATGCCTCCAACAGTCGGCCATTGAGCCAAATTGCTAAACATGCGGCCACACCGCTGTCCTTTTCCCTGTTACTTTCGAGCATCATAAAGCACTACCAGTTTAAGCAAATAGTGGAATTAGGTACTTCATTAGGCTTAAACTCAGCCTATATGGCTTTAGCCAGCCCGACAGTTAAACTCACCACTTTTGAAGGAAGTGATTCAATCGCCACAATAGCCAAGCGAAATTTTAAGCAATTAGACCTAAAGAATATTGAAATCGTGGTTGGTAATATTGACCAAACGCTAGAAAAATGGCTAGATCGTAACGAGAAAATTGACCTTGCTTATCAGGATGCCAATCACCGCTACGAACCCACTGTACGTTATTTTGATCTTCTTATTGCGCACATGAATGCAGAAGGGATCATCATCTTAGATGACATTCATTGGTCTAAAGAAATGAATCAAGCATGGAATGAATTAAAAAACCATCCATCAGTAAGTCTCTCAATCGATCTATTTGAAGGTGGTATTCTATTTTTAAACCAAAAGCTACCCAAGCATCACTACATTTTAGACTAGCAGATTCTTCAACTTAATAAACAACTCCGAACCTTGCCTTGGCGGAATTGAATTATAGGCCTCTTCCATCCTCTCAATTTCAAAGCGCTTGCTGAATAAAGCCCTATAATCAGACTCATTACCCCCAAAAGGCGGATGATCCGTATTCAAAGGTATTTTAAAAAGTAGGCCTACGAGTTTACCGTTGGGTTTCAGTAATTCTGGCATCTTACCAACGTAACTTTCGCGAAGCTTAGGGTCGAGGGCACAGAAAAAGGTCTGTTCAATGATCAAATCATACTGCCCATCATGCCCGAAAAAGTCACCTTCAATAAGTTGATCCGAAGGGAATTCAGGAATTCGCTTTTTAATATTCTCTAAGGGTCTAGCAGAAAGATCAATCACAGTGATATTCTTAAAGCCTAAAGACCATAGGTACTCAGCTTCATAGGCATTTCCTGCACCTGGAATTAAAATTTTCAAATTTCGATCGGTGAGTTGATCAAAATACTCCTTTAGAGGCGTAGAAACGTCACCTAAGTCCCATCCCGTTTGTTCTTTGGCGTATCTATCGGTCCAATAACGCTCATTAAATGATGCATTCATGCAGTGTGTATCAATTGGTTGGTATATTTAAAAAAGATTTAGGTAATTCGCTCAATATTTAAGCAAAAAGACGTTCAAATAGTTCGGAAGTAGATTCAAAAATATGAGTGGAGAAACAAAAAAAAAAGGCAGTAATAAAGACAGTATCAGAATCATTTTAGTGATCGCCTTGATCATTATTGCTGCTGGGTCCGGTTATAAAATCTATACTGACAGCATCGCACAAGATGAACTTCAAGCTGAATTTGACCAAACTAAAGCTACAATTACTACAAAACTCGATAGTATCAGCGGACAGCTTTCAAGCAGAATATCAGAAATTGCCCGATTGGGTGGCAACATCGATTCTTTGGTGACTTTGAAAGACTCTATTATCGCACAAAGAGATCAACTTCAACGTACCAGAACTGCCAATAAAGCAATTATCAATCGGTTAGACAGAAAAGTAACTGGTTATGAAGAATTACTTTTGGCGAAAGATGACGAAATCGAAGCGCTTAAGGTGATCAATTCCAAGCTTTTAGTTGAGAATACAGAGCTTAAAGTTGAGAAAAACGAATTGAATGCCACCATTCGCGAAGCCAACCAAACGCAGCAGAAACTAGAACAGAAAGTATCGTTAGCGGCAAAACTAAACGCTGAAAACATCAAAGTCTTTAATGTCAATTCCAGAGGTAAAGAACGCGAAGGTGACTTCAGGAGTAGACAAGCCGAAAAAATAAAGGTCACCTTCAATCTGTCCGAAAATGCAGTGGCTCCAATAGCTGGACATAAGATTATGATCCAAATTGTAGATCCCGCTGGAAATGTTGTTTTCGATATTGCAAGAGGATCAGGCTCTTATCAAGTGGATGGTCGCGAGCAGTTTTACACTTCAATACAAGAAATCCTATTCGATAACTCTAAGCAAGCCCTCAGCTTCGTCTATGACAAAGGCTCTGAATTCGATAAAGGAGACTATAAAATCAACATCATTTCGGACTTCTACCAAATCGGCCAAGTTGGATTCAACGTCCGATAATTCAGTTGACCCCATCATTGCCCATTGTTAAAAAGTACTGATTGCCCATTTAAGCTTTGCACAGCTTTACAATCGCTCGGTTGCACCGAGTGATCAATAGGTTTTTGGCTTCAAGACAACTCTCTAGATGGCAACTGACCTCGAAAAACGGAAAATCATGTTCGTCAATAAGTTATCCTAAGAACAGTGAAGCTGAACTCCCAATGCAAACGATAGCATTTGGGTTTAAAAGCGAATAGACTATCTTTCATTTCGGTAAGTCTGTTTCAAAACCTCTTTTTATGCTCGCCATTCAGAAAAATTTTACCAAGTCGTTCTACATTTTACTGAGTTTGCCAGCCACAGCAATGGGTTTTGCCCTTTCGGTACAAATTGCCGCTCTCAGCTGGATATTGAACACCAAATTTGGTTTCAATCTTGAAGAAATTGGTTTTGTATGGGCTGCAGGCCCCACTGCTGGAATTTTAGGGCAGGTCATCATTGGTTTGGTGAGTGACAAAGTCTGGTTTTGGGGCGGAAGAAGAAGGCCTTTTATTCTGATTGGTGGCACCATCGCTGCATTGATGCTTTTGGCACTGCCTAATATCGATGTGATTGGTGCTGCACTGGGTATCGAAGAAATAATTGGTGTAGCAATCGCTGTGGCCCTTTCATTAGACCTTGCCATTAACATCAGCTTTAACCCTACCCGATCAGTCATTGCCGATGTAACGAAAGAGGGAGTCGTTAGAACGAAAGGCTACACTTGGATGCAAACCATATCTGGTTTCTTTGGCGTAATCGCTTATCTAATCGGGGCATTCATTGGTAACTACGAACTTATTTATTTGGGCGCCATTTTGGTTTTCTTATTCTCCATCATTCCAACTTTCTTCATCACTGAGCCCAAAATTTTAGTTGAGACAGAGGAAACCATAGCATCAGCACAGTCCAAAGGAAAATCTAACATTCCAGCATTCTTAAAAATCTGTTTAGCGCATTCATTTACCTGGCTAGGCGTTCAAACCATGTTTGTGTATTCCTTTGCCTACATCAAAGAAGTGATTATGGGCTTTGGTACTACAGAAAGCCTCTCAGAAATTCAAAATAACGATATTGGATTCACCATAGGAATCGCCTTTGCTATTCTAAATACAGTAGGCTTTATACTTCCCGCCTTGGTTTTAGAACCCATTACAGAGAAAATTGGGCGCGTAAAAACGCATACCGTATGCATTGCCATAATGGCCATAGGTTACCTAATGGTTATATTTATGGGCCAAAGTACAATGTCCTTGTATCTCTTGATGGCCGTTATTGGTATTGGTTGGGCGGCAGTGGTAAGTCTACCCTTTGCCATCATGTCAGAAACTGTGAATCAAAGTAAAATGGGGTGGTTTATGGGTTTATTCAATTTATCGGTGGTGTTACCACAATTAGTTGCTTCTAAACTTGGTGGTTTTATTGACGGCCAAGAAGATAAAACGGTCATCTTTACTATCAGTGCAATCGCCTTAGGTATTTCAGCTGTATTATGGCTTTTCGTTAAAGAAGATCAAAAAACAAAGTCCGTTTTAAACACCGCTTCCTCAAATTAATTCTTGTCAAATGAAATTAAGAATATTTTACTCTGTCATCACCTTATTTATGTTAATTCTGGCCTGCGAAACTACCCCTACCTACGAATCATACACAGACTATCCTATTTATGCAGGCACCGACCTGGGTTTCAGCTACCATGCCGACCAAACACAGTTCAAATTATGGTCTCCGGCAGCCTCTGCGGCAAAGCTTCATTTGTACGAAAAAGGGGATGGCGATAATAGCATCGAAACTATTGACCTGAAAAGAGAAGAAAATGGAGTTTGGGCGACTGCGGTAAAAGGAGATCAAAAGAATGTTTACTATACTTTTCAAGTAGAACAAGCAGGTGAGTGGTTACAAGAAAAACCAGATTTATATGCGCAAGCCGTGGGTGTCAATGGCCAAAGGGCAATGGTCGTTGAACTTTCTGAAACTAACCCGACTGACTGGGGAAATGATGAAAAGCCTCCGCTTGAAAATTATACAGACATTATCCTCTATGAATTACAAATCAGAGATATGTCGATTCACGAAAGTTCTGGGATCACCAATAAAGGCAAATACTTAGGCCTTACAGAAACAGGAACAAAAAACCCCGATGGCCTATCTACCGGCTTGGATCACATCAAAGATTTGGGAGTCACTCACGTTCATTTATTACCCACATTCGATCACCGCTCCATAGACGAGACAAAATTGGATGTCCCTCAATACAACTGGGGCTATGATCCTTTAAACTATAATGTTCCCGAAGGAAGCTTTTCTACAGACCCTTATGATGGGAGAACAAGGATCAAGGAGTTTAAAGAAATGGTACAGACCATGCACAAAAATGGCCTAAGAGTAGTCTTAGATGTGGTTTACAATCATACTGGCCAAACAGAAGATTCTAATTTCAATCAACTCGTACCTTTTTATTATTATCGCCAAAATGCAGAAGGCGGATTCTCAGATGCAGCTGCTTGTGGTAACGAAACCGCATCGGAAAGAGAAATGATGAGGAAATACATGATTGAATCGGTGGTCTATTGGGCCAAAGAATATCATTTAGATGGCTTTCGTTTCGACCTTATGGGCATTCATGATATAGAAACGATGAATCAGATCAGCGCGGAATTACACAAAATCGATCCGTCCATCTTTGTTTATGGCGAAGGATGGACTGCAGGCTCCACCCCTCTTCCAACTGAAAAGCAGGCATTGAAAGCCAATACTTATAAACTAGATAAAATTGCTGCTTTCAGCGATGATTTAAGAGATGGGTTAAAAGGTAGCGTATTCCAAGAAAAAGAAGGTGGTTTCGCAAGCAATAGAAAAGGCTTAAAAGAAAGCGTAAAGTTCGGGATCGTTGCCTCTACACAACATCCGCAAGTGGATTACGAAAAAGTTAATTATTCAAAAGCACCATGGGCTGCTGAGCCTTATCAAACCATAAGCTATGTTTCATGCCATGACAATAACACGCTCTTCGATAAGCTTAAACTTTCGAATGAAGAAGCGACTGACGAGGAGATCATCAAAATGCACAAGTTGGCAGAGACGGTTGTATTGACTTCTCAAGGAGTGTCCTTCTTGCATGCTGGTATGGAGATTTTGAGAACAAAAAATGGTGTTGAAAACTCTTATAACTCCTCAGACGAAATCAATCAGATTGATTGGAACAGAAAAACAGAGTTTAAGCCAGTATTTGATTATTACAAAGGAATTATCGCACTCAGAAAAAATCACCCTGCCTTCAGGATGATGTCCAATGCTGCAATCCAAGAGCATTTAGAGTTCATTGATACAGAGGATGAAAACGTGATCGCTTACAAGTTAAAGGACAATGCCAATGGAGATGAATGGAAAGAAATCCTAGTCCTGTTGAATGGTAGCCACTTGAACAAGACCACTAACATTCCTAAAAATGCTTACAGTCTAGTGGCAGATGGAAACCAAGTGAACGAAAACGGAATTAGAAATTACAATAATGGTGTGATAACGATTCCAGCCTATACCGCTTTTATATTGAAGGCAAAATAAGAGTTGTTTCAAAAACCATCACCGCATTCCCTTTAAGTAATACCCTATCCGCCTTTAAAGAGGTTTGCATTGTACCTGTTCTAGCAGAAGCTTGGTATGCATTGAATTCAGTTTTCCCAGTACGCTCTGCCCAATAGGGCGTCAGAATGGTATGCATAAAACCTGTCACAGGATCTTCTTTGATGCCAAGGTTAGGTGCAAAATACCTGCTCACAAAATCATAACCAGATTTTTCTCCTTTGGCCGAAACAATCACCCCATTTTTGGCAACACTCGCGATCACCTCTGAATTTGGATTGGCTTTCAAAACAGCTTCTTCCTCTTTGAAAATCAGAATAAGTTCGTCAGGATAACCTAACACCTCTTCGATCTCATAGCCAAAAACTTCTTCCATAGTGGTTATGTCGTAGTCCGTATTTACTGTGGCTTTGTTTGAAGGGAAGTCCATTGTCATCAACCCACTGCTCTCTAAATCGATGTATAAAGAACCACTGAGGGTTCTAAATTCGATCGTTTTATTCTTCTCCCAATGCCCCTTCTGCCATAAAGCAAAAGCACTCGCCAAGGTAGCATGTCCGCAAAGTGGTACTTCTATCGCTGGAGTAAACCATCTCAAGTCACAATATTCATCATGAATCGTGACAAATGCAGTTTCAGATAAATTCATTTCTAATGCAATCTGCTGCATTAATTCATCGGAAAGATGCCTATCTACAATGGCAACAGCAGCAGGGTTACCTTTGAAAATTTCTTTAGTAAATGAGTCAACTTGATAGATTTTCATATCGCTTGTTTAGTCTTTCTGTTTTTATAAACCACATTGAGCACCACTCCTATCATCACGCAAGTCATCCCCAAGTAGGTATTGAAATTGAAGGTCTCGTCAAATAGAACGTATCCGAATCCCAAGGCATAAATGATACCTATAAAGCTTAGGTTGGACACTTTAGCCAGCTCTTCTGATTGATACGACTTTGTCATATAATACTGCGCCAGTTGTGTAAGAACACCGATAGCCAAAAGTAATAACCACTCAATCCCCTGAGGCTGCACCCAATTGAATACTGAGTATAAACCTACAATGGGCAAAGTTACTAAAGGGAAATAAAAGATAATGACCAGAGGGTGTTCGGAAGTCTTTAGTTTACGAATCATATTATAGGCTATACCAGAGCACAAAGCGGCACCCACCCCTAAAAGCGCCATAATTGGGGATACTCTTGGGTCAAAGCCTTTAATCATTACTATGCCTACAAATGAAATAGCAAAAAACACCCATTGTAGCCAAGCCACTTTCTCTTTAACGATCCAAATCCCTAAAATCGAAGTAAAAATAGGGCCGAGAAACATCAGTGTAACCGCACTGGCCAGCGGTATTTCTTGAAGGATGGTAAAAAACATAATCAATGCAAAAGCACCTGCCAACCCTCTCAAGAAAAGGATCTTCTTATTATTCCCCAATAATGGAACACCTTGGTATTTGAGCCCCACCCCTGACATGATGAATGAAACAATCGACCTGAACAAAATGATTTCCAAGGCAGGAATATGCGAGACATACTTAATCAATACATTCATTATGGCAAAAATGAATGTAGCTAAAAGCATGTATTGAACTCCCTTTGAAAGCATGCGCGAAGTTCCGATATTCGACACAATTATCTAATCATTTAACTCTTAAAAATGGCATTAAAGATTGGTTCAAAAGCCCCAAAAATTGATTTAAAAAGCACCACTGGTGCTCGTTTCATCTTGAGTGAAGAAATGAAGGGCAAACCTTGTGTCATCTATTTCTATCCAAAAGACTTTACCCCAGGCTGTACGGAAGAGGCGTGTACATTCAGAGATGCCTTTGCTGACTTTCTCGACTTAGACGTTGCGGTTTTTGGGATTAGCAGAGATACCATCTCTAGCCATATAAAATTCAAAGAACAGCACAAACTACCTTTTGAGCTACTCTCTGATCTTGACGGAAAGGTTTGTAAAGCTTATGACGCATTAGTGCCTTTTATTGGACTACCAAAAAGAGTAACCTATCTATTAGATCAGCATCATACCATCGTTGCTGTGTATCAAGATATGTTTGGCGCGCGAAAACACATAGAAAAAATGCTCAAAGAGATGAAATCTACCAATAGATAACAGTTTTGAGCGTTTGAATTATATCTTTATGCAATGAACTCTTATCTAAGCGCAACCAATGATTAAAACACGTCTTCTTGTCTTGTTTTTTCTAATACTCAGCAAAAGCATTTTTGGCCAACAATACGTTACCACAGGCGATTTTGACCGGCTTTCGAAGGTTACTTTTGGATTAGGGATGAATACTTATTTTGGTGAACTATCGAATATAGCTTCCGATACTAAATTAAATTTTGGTCTGAGTACGACCCTCGGCTATGAGCATCTCTTCACAGATAAAATCGCACTGAGAGGAAGCCTCTCCATTTACACTATCAAGGGAGCCGATTCTTTGTCTAGTGAAAGCAGTAGAATTCCTCGAAACCTATCCTTCAAAGCGACAAATATTGAATTTACTGCTCAAGCACTTTATTATGCTTTCCCTCATCCGCGTTCTGGCTTTAAAGATAGAGCGTTTGTAAATCCTTATTTTGCATTAGGTCTTGGGGTGAGTACCAATAAACCCAAAGCTACGTTAGCAGGAACAGATTATGAGTTAAGGCCCTTGAGGCTTGAAGGGGTAGAATATGGCTCGCTAGCGGTAGTCATCCCTGTTGGGGGAGGCGTAAATATTTTCATTAATCGTTACATGGACCTGCAATTGGAAGTGCAATACACCTACGCACTCACTGGCTACTTAGATGGCGTAAGTGCTAACTACAGAGATCCTTCTTCTTTTGTTAACCCCATTGCTGGTCAGTTATCGGACAGGCGAGTTGAGTTAGGTTTTGATCCGGCCCCTGCTGGCGATCCCAGGGGTGCAGGTACTAATGATTCCTACCTAAGGTTTGGATTTCGAATAGGGTATTTTATTCCCGGATCTCTCTATGGTAAATCATCTATTAGATGTAGAATATCAAAAAAGACCCGATAAGCCTGCTATACTATCACACCATCTCTTATTTCAATTCTGCGGTCTGTCATAGAGGCAAGTATCTTGTTGTGGGTTACAATCACAAAAGTTTGATTCATTTCTTTTCTTAAAGAAAAAAACAACTTGTGCAATTCTTCAGCGGTCTTTGAATCTAAGTTACCGCTCGGTTCATCTGCAAACACTAAACTAGGGCTATTAATTAAAGACCGTGCCACCGCCACTCTTTGTTGTTCCCCACCTGAAAGTTCTGAAGGTTTATGTTTTGCCCTAGACGATAAGCCTAGTCGATCCAGCAGTTGTTCCCCCTTCTTAAAAACTTCATTTTCATTTTTATTTGAGATTAGTCCGGGAAGACACACATTTTCTAATGCGCTAAACTCTGGTAATAAATTATGAAACTGAAATATAAAACCGATCTCTTTGTTTCTGAAGGAGGCCAAATCTTTAACGTTCATCCCAGCGATTGCTTTGCCTCCAATTATTATTTCACCAGCATCTGTTGCATCTAATGTCCCTAAAATATGTAGTAAGGTACTTTTACCGGCACCTGACTCCCCTATTACGGAGAGCAGCTCCCCCTTCTGAACACACAAATCAATGCCTTTCAGGACCTCAAGATCGTTGTATGATTTCTTAACACCTACAGCTCGTAAAATCTCCATAATTATGATTGTGGTTAAACTTAAACAAAAGACGCTAATTCTTAATAAAATGGCAGACATAACCAAGCCTTTTTTGTTTGCTATATTAACCTCAAACCCCTATTTTCGTGCAAAATTTTATAGCATGAATATCCACGAGTATCAAGCCAAAGAATTACTGAAAAAACACGGAGTAAAAATTCAAGAGGGCATAGTTGCCTCTACTCCTGAAGAAGCAACTGCTGCAGCCAAAAAACTCAATACCGATACCGGAACGACATGGTATGTAATCAAAGCACAGATTCATGCAGGTGGTCGTGGTAAAGGAACGGTAAACGAAACCGGATCCCACGGAGTAGTTTTAGCGAGAAGCCTCGATGAGGTAGCTACAAAAGCTGAAGCGATTTTAGGTGGAACTTTAGTAACACATCAAACTGGTCCCGAAGGAAAAAAGGTCAGTAAGGTGCTGATTGCCCAAGATGTATACTATCCAGGCAAGTCAGAACCGAAAGAATATTACATGAGTATTCTTTTGGATAGAGCTCAAGGCTGTAATGTTATTATGGCTTCTACGGAAGGTGGAATGGACATTGAAGAAGTTGCCGAGCATAGTCCTGAGAAGATCATTAAAGAATGGATCGATCCTAAAGTTGGTCTACAAGCTTTTCAAGCGCGTAAAGTAGCTTTCAAACTCGGTTTAGAAGGAAATGCATTGAAAGAAATGGTGAAATTCATTTTCTCTCTTTATAAAGCATTCGAAAGCTCTGATTCATCAATGTTCGAAATTAATCCAGTACTTAAAACATCCGATGATCAAATCCTTGCAGTAGATGCTAAAGTGAATTTAGATGACAATGCACTGATGCGTCATCCAGACTTATTAGCCTTGCGAGATGTTTCAGAAGAAGACCCTGCAGAAGTAGAAGCAGGTAAATTTGGCTTAAGCTATGTTAAGCTTGATGGTAACGTAGGTTGCATGGTGAATGGAGCTGGACTCGCCATGGCCACCATGGATATTATTAAACTATCGGGAGGCGAGCCTGCCAACTTTTTAGATGTTGGAGGATCTGCCAATGCTGAAACAGTTGAAGCTGGATTCAGAATAATCCTACAAGACCCTAATGTAAAGGCGATCCTTATCAATATTTTTGGTGGTATCGTTAGATGCGATAGAGTCGCCTCAGGAGTAGTAGAAGCCTACAAGAAGATTGGTAATATCAGTATCCCTATTATTGTCCGTTTACAAGGGACTAATGCTGAAGAGGGAGCTAAAATCATTAACGAAAGTGGACTCGCAGTTCATTCAGCCATTCTTTTAAAGGATGCTGCATTGAAAGTACAAGAAGTATTAGCTTAATATTTCAGCACCCGTAGCTCAATTGGATAGAGCGCCAGATTTCGGCTCTGGAGGTTGAGGGTTCGACTCCTTCCGGGTGCACATTAAAAATCCTTTAATAAAAGGATTTGTCCTAGGGTTTTAATTTGACGACAAAAACTAATATATTTACCTAAACCTCACCAAAGTAAGATTGGCGCATCCACCAACAAGAACCCTTTTTGTATTAAGACTATACACCTTTTGGTGCAATTAAAATGAAAAAAATTCTTTTACTTTTATTATTTCTGATCTTCATTGTTGACTCTGTTAACGCTCAAAGTTTCTACTCTAGAAGACGAGACAGGTCACTTATGTTTTCATTTGGGCTAGGGCAAAGTACCTACCATGGTGACTTACACGATGTGCTTTATGATGGTTTTACTGCGAGACCCAATCTAGGAATAGGGATTAGAAAAAAACTCGGGTCTCAATTAAGTATCCGATTCGATCTCAACAGATACCAAATTGGAGCATCTGATTCCTTAAATCAAAAATTAGGCGAAAGAGAGAATAGATTAGGGGGAGCAGATTCAAGGCGTCCTCGAAACCTTTCTTTCAGAGCAAGTAATTGGGAGTTCTCCGGTCTTGTCATGTTTAACTTAATTCCAGTTACGAATTCATACACAAGAAGGCCGACTTTCAATCCATACATTTTTGCTGGGTTCGGGATCAGTAGCAATAATCCAAAAGCACTTTATCAAGGCGACTGGGTACCTCTAAGACCTCTCCAAACTGAATTGACTCCCTACTCTGGAACCATAGTAGTACTGCCGGTTGGAATAGGGGTTAGATTGAAAGCCAATCAATACGTAGATATTTTATTTGAAGCAGGAAGAAGATTTACCCGAACAGATTACTTAGATGATGTGAGTAATGAACATGTGGATGTAACCGAGTTTAATACATTATTTGGTGAAGGTTCACAGAATGCAATCCTCGCTACAGCACTGTCTGACAGAGGTCCCGAAGGTGGTTTCCAAGACTTCCAACTAGGTGACGATAGAGGCAATCCAACCGTAAATGATGCTTATTATATCTTTCAAGTACGTTTAGAACTTTATTTACCTGATAATTTCCTTAGCCAATTATTCTCACCTAGTAGAAAGAAACCCAAATTTAGATAAAGCTTAAAAATTATTAGAAAGACAAAAAAAGACGTATCCAAATTGAATACGTCTTTTTTTATGCCCTAGTAATCTTGCTGTAATCAGTGAAAGTGAGCTATATCCTCTCGATCATAAGATGTAGCGTTACTCATTTAGATCTCTAATGTAGTGATTATCTAAAAAAGCAATTTTATCTGTTTCCATTCTGGCTCCGATGTCGCAGAAGATAGAAATAAACAATAATATTAGACCCTTTATAGATTCAGGGAACATCTCTTAGAGACATCTACTTCTTAAATTCTTACCAACGAAGCATTGGAGATAAGAATAAGCGATAGAAAATTAAGTACAGTAATTTCGCCTTCTCGATAAGTAACTCGTCATCAAGATAAAACCGATTGTCGCTTTTATATTCATGCTGAAAGGAGATTATCATTATAAGTTGATACCCTTTGTAAGCTGCTTTGAGACATAAGTAAAGATTTATTTTATGGCCGCTCTTCAGTCTAAAATTTAAAAATCAACCCATGTCTTATCTTTAAACTAAATCAGCAGAAATAACCAAAGTTAAAATTTACTCCTCTAGAGTAGCAATTGATAACTTGACTATTAGTTCTTATTTAAAGAGGTGCTATGAGAAGAACATCTACAGCATTACTTATCTAGCATTGAATACTTCGACTCTCGACTTTTATATTCAATGATCAACTCCTTTAAGTGCATGACTAGGTCCATGTCACTTTCAACAAAAGAAGAGGGTGATCTCATTAGAATAGATTCAATTTCTGAAAATCTTTTTTTCACTTCTGAAAAATTAATTACTCGTACTCTGGCAATCATTATCTTTGGATGATAAGTACTCAATGTGTTTTCACCCTCCTCGAGTAGCTCTTCGTATAGCTTTTCACCTGGTCTTAATCCGGTAAATACAATATCAATATCGCTCGATTCTTTCAAACCAGAGAGTTGAATCATTCTTTTTGCTAAGTCCACAATTTTAATCGCCTTACCCATATCAAAAACAAATATCTCTCCTCCTTCTCCCATCACCCCTGCCTCTAATACAAGGCTACAAGCTTCGGGAATTGTCATAAAATACCTGGTGATATCTGGGTGCGTAACGGTGATAGGCCCCCCCTTTTGTATCTGCCTCTTAAAAATAGGAATCACAGAACCATTTGATCCTAGCACATTCCCAAATCGCGTAGTAATAAAACGAGTTGGACGATCCGCTTCAATTTCACTTAAGAAATTATTCAAGGACTGTACATACATTTCAGCAGCACGCTTGGTAGCGCCCATAACGCTAGTCGGGTTGACCGCCTTATCGGTCGATATCATCACGAACTTCTTGACGTCATACTCTATGGAAAGATCCGCTAAATTTTTTGTGCCAATCAAGTTACATGATACTGCTTCTATGACGTTTGACTCCATCATCGGAACATGCTTATATGCGGCAGCATGAAATACAAAGTCAGGTTTATGTTCACTAAAAACACTTACTAATCTCGCTCGATTGGTTATGTCTGCAACAAAACAAACTACTTTATTTTCTAAATCTGTATTATCGGTCCTAATTTCATTTTCAATTTCAAACAATCCAGTTTCTGATTGATCTAATAGAATCACCTTCGCTGGGTGATACTTAATGATTTGCCTGACCAATTCTGAGCCTATCGACCCACCAGCGCCAGTAATAAGCACCGTCTTTTCCTTGAGTTCTTGACTTACATATTTATTGGCAATCCTGATTGTATTTCTACCCAGAAGATCTTCAATGTTAATTTCCTTGATTTGGTCAATCCCAAATTGGCCACCAATCCATTGATCAGTTGAAGGCACTGTGGACACTTTAATTCCGAATTCAAGACATCGATCTACTAGCTCATTCTTCCTTTCTAGGGACATAGCAATGGTTGCAATGATTAACTCGGTTGGATTACTTTTGATGATTACTTTTTCAAAATCTTTTCGCGCAGAGTAAATCTTTACGCCACCTAAAACATTACCGATTTTTCGTTCATTGTCCTCAAAAAAAGCGATTACTTTAACATTAGAGGAAGTATCATTGTCTAAAAGTTGTTTAGTAATCATACCTGATTGACCCGCTCCAAAAATCACTATCCTTTTTTTATCTTTCGGTATGGTTCTATAAAAAGCAAAAAGTTCCTTTACCAAGAGCCTATAACTAGTCAGAACCACTAAAGAAACAAAGAAAGCGATGGATGAAACAGAATAAGGTATCGAATTCTCTGACAAATAATTAACGGATAGTGATATGCCCAAGGTTAACAGCGTTGCATATAAAATCCTGAGTGTATCCTGTACTCCTGTATACCGAATGATCCCCGCAAAGCTTCTGGTAATTAAAGAGCTTAAAAGACCAGCAACAGTGAATATTATAACACCTCTGATAAAATTATAGTTATAAAGTGCGTCTAGCAAAAAGTTAAGCCTTAATAAATAAGCAAACAAAGCCGCCATTGCATAAACAACAAGGTCGATCATCACAATGATCCACCGCGGCAATATATTAAGTGTCTTAATTCTTTTTCGCATTATTTGAGTGCCTTAGTTAATGCTTCTATTACTCTTGATACATCAAAATTAGTCAGGTTAGAGCCAGAAGGCAAGCATAATCCATTTTCAAAAAGGGCATCGCAAACCCCATTACCATAGTACACAACTTCTTTATACAATGGCTGCATGTGCATTGGTTTCCACAGCGGTCTTGATTCTATATTGGATTCCCAAAGTTTTAGTCTTACCTCCTCACGAGATCGTCCAAGTTGCGCTACATCAAG